>JBIIOB010000220.1:0-4465 GCA_044337125.1 Bacteroidia bacterium | reverse complement strand
ATCTACGATGATTTTACGTCCGGTTAAGCCGGTATCACCATGTGGACCGCCAATTACGAATTTACCTGTAGGGTTGATGTGGTAATTGATTTTATCGTTGAATAAATGAGCGAATTTTTTGTATTTGGTTTTAACTCTAGGAATTAAAATTTTGATGATATCGGTTTTGATTTTCGCCAACATTTTAGCTTCTGTATCAAAATCATCATGTTGAGTTGAAAGAACGATAGAATCGATTCTTACAGGAACATTGTTATCATCATACTCTAAAGTAACTTGGCTTTTAGCATCTGGTCTTAAGTATTTAATTGCTTTGTTTTCTCTACGAAGAGCAGCAAGTTCAATTAAGATTTTGTGTGCAAGATCCAAAGCCAATGGCATGTAATCATCTGTTTCGTTGGTAGCATAACCAAACATCATACCTTGGTCGCCAGCGCCTTGATCTTGTTTTTTCTTTCTATCAACACCTTGGTTAATATCAGCAGATTGCTCATGAATAGCAGAAAGGATACCACAAGAATTAGCTTCAAACATATATTCACTTTTTGTGTAACCAATTTTACGAATTACACCACGAGCGATTTCTTGAACATCTAAATATGCTTTTGATTTAACCTCACCAGCAAGTACAACTTGACCAGTAGTTACCAATGTTTCGCAAGCTACTTTTGATTGAGGATCAAAAGCTAAAAAGTTATCAATTAACGCATCAGAAATTTGATCTGCTACTTTGTCTGGATGTCCTTCTGAAACCGATTCAGATGTAAATAAATACCCCATGTTTAGATTTATATTTTAAAGTTTAAAATTTATTTTTTTTATTAACGGACGCTAAAATACGATTAATTAAGGAATAGAGAAATTGTTTTAAAGATATTTTATTAAGAGTATTCAACAAGAAAAAAGCCCTCATTTCTATTGAAAAGAGGGCTTTTTATTACCATATTTTAACGCGATTATCAGCTGGTCGATACATTTTATCGCCTTCTTTGATAGTGAAAGCTTTATAAAATTCATCAATATCTGATAGTGGTCCATTTATCCTAAATTCGGCTGGCGAATGCACATCACTCATAATTTGCTTTGCTAAAGAAGCGTCTGTTCTATTCACCATCCAAGCATATCCATAGGCCAAGAAATAACGTTGCGTAGCTGTATAACCGCCAAACAATTCAGTGGATTGACCTTGTTTTGTTTTTTTGAACGCTTCCAATCCCATGATTACTCCACCCAAATCAGCAATATTCTCACCTTGTGTATTCTCACCACGTACATGCATACTATCTAGAACAACATAATTATTAAACTGCTCTACGATTAGATTCGTTTTGGCTTCAAATTTTTGACGGTCTTCTTTGGTCCACCAATCGGTTAGATTTCCATTTTCATCATATAAACTTCCTTGATCATCAAAACCATGCGTAATTTCATGTCCAAATGTGGAACCTCCAATAATACCATACAACACAGCATCATCAGGCATTCTGCCTTCAAATCCTGGAACAATAATATTACAAGCTGGAACAACAATTTCATTCATGGTAGGATCATAGTATGCATTGTAAGTTTGAGGATTCATTTCCCATTCGTCCTTATTAACAGGTTTTCCAAACTTTCCAATCATAAAGTTGTAGCCCCATTTATTCACATTGATTGCATTTTCAACATAACTATTACGAGACAATTCCAATGCACTCATGTCTTTCCATTTATCAGGATAACCAACCTTCATGTTCAATTTTTTCAACTTACTTTGAGCCTTTGCTTTGGTTACATCACTCATCCAATCAAGTGACTTAATATGATCCGCATATACATCACGTATGTTGTTGCCAATCTCTAAAAGTTTTTCTTTTGTTCCTTTCGGTAAATATTCTTCGACATACACTTGCCCAATCAATTCACCTAAAGATACATCAGTACTTTCAACAATTGTTTTCCAACGTGGCTTTTGTTCTTTTACACCATCCAATACAGTTGAATAAAAATAAAAATCCTGATCAGCTATTTTTTTAGGAAGGTAATCTGCGAAACGATTTAATACACTCCATTTCAAATACACTTTCCAATTATCAAGCGAAACTGTTTTTAATGTTTTTTCAAGTGCGGTAAAATATTCAGGTTGAGCTACTACAATAGAATCAACATTCGTTAATCCAAGCTTTTGAATCATCTCCTCCCATTTTACAGATGGAGTAAGTTTATTCAATTGAGTTAAACTCATCTTGTTATAATTTTTGTAGGGATCTCTTAAATCCTCCATTTTACGACTTGATTTCGCTATGGTGGTTTCTAATGCAATTACACCCTCTGCATTCTTTTTAGCAATTTTATTTTCGTAAGCAAGCAATTCAAACATTGCAATTAAATGTTTTGAATATTCTGCTCGAATAGAAGTATTGCGTTCGTCTGTATTGAAGTAATAATCGCGATCAGGTAAACCTAAACGTGGTTGCGAAACATAAACAGCATATTGCGAACTTTTCTTTTCATCACGAGTAACCGTAAAACCAAATGAAGTAGGCACACCCATTTTGTATAATTCAGCAATGGTATTTAACAAACTAGGAATGTCTGTGATTGCATCAATTTTAGATAAGGTTGGAATGATTGGAGCAATCCCCACTTTTTCGATATTTGTTGTATCCATACCACTATGGTAAAAATCTCCAATCTTTTGTTTATTACTTCCTTTCGCTGCTTTTGTATCATTAGCAGATGACTCACATATTTTTTTGATAGACTCATTGATGGTATCCTGAATGGTTCTAAAAATACCATTGCTCTTTTCTGAAGAAGGAATAGGATTTGCTTTGAACCAACCATTATTCGCGAACAAGAAAAAGTTCTCTCCTGGAGCAATGGATGAATCAATGTGTGAAGTTACTGGATCAATAAAATTTGTTTCGTTTTCAGTTTTAGGTTCATTGTTCGAACAAGCGAACAAGAAAGTGGAGATAGTAATAAATGCTATTTTTTTCATTTTACTTTTTAGTCAATTGTTTAAATACGTCTTCTAATTTTTGTTCTTCTTTATTCAGCATCAATACAGCCAAACCACTGCTTACTGCAAATTGAAATACATGCGGACGAATATCGTCTGTTGAATGCACTTCCAATTGCCAAACATTGTCCTTGGTATTTTTTGCTTCCGAAACTCCTTGAATATTTTTTAATGCCGATTTAGAGGTTGGCTTATCAAATTCAACAATGATAAAATACCCATTCTGAACTTGTGAATTTTGAAGTGTTTTTGTTTCATCATTTGCCACTATCTCTCCTTTATTAATGATAATCACACGATCACACATCGCCTCTACTTCTTGCATGATATGGGTAGAAAGCATAACTGTTTTTTGTTTTCCAACAGCAATAATCAAATTACGAATTTCAGCAAGTTGATTTGGATCCAAACCAGTAGTTGGCTCATCCAATATCAATACTTTAGGATCATGAATCAATGCTTGTGCTAATCCAACACGTTGGCGGTATCCTTTCGACAATGCACCAATTTTCTTTTTTTGTTCAACTTGCAAACCAGTAATCTCTATCATTTCTGCAATGCGTTGTTTCACATTTTTTACATGATGCAAACCAGCAATAAACTCTAAATATTCCTTTACATACATATCCAAATACAATGGATTGTGCTCAGGTAAATACCCTACTTGCTTACGAACCTCAATACTCTCTTCCGTTACATCGTATCCACAAACAGAAGCTTTACCTGATGTTTGAGGGATAAAGCAGGTTAAAATTTTCATCATGGTTGACTTACCTGCACCATTTGGTCCAAGAAAGCCAACGATTTCGGCTGAGTTCACTTCAAACGATACATCGTTCAATGCTTTTTGGTCGCCATACAACTTTGTAATATTTTCTACTTTTATAGACATAGCAATGTAAATTAATAAAAAAAGGCTATTGCTTTTAACGAATCTGAAATTCGTAGTTACAAAGCTAATTCTTTTTAATAAATTTGGTGCGTAAAAAATGTTAAACGGCAAATGAAGGGTGTAGTAATAAAATCAACTGGTAGCTGGTACAATGTATTGGCAGATGATGGCTCAATGGTGGATTGCCGAATAAAAGGTCTTTTTAGGATAAAAGGCATAAAAACAACCAATCCAATAGCCGTTGGCGACAGGGTTGCATTTGACATAGAAGCAGAAGGGAAAGGCGTTATCCATACCATTGATGATCGTAAAAATTACATCATCCGAAAATCGATTAACTTATCGAAGCAATCGCATATCATTGCAGCAAATGTAGATCAAGCATTATTGATTGTTACCTTAGCACTGCCAAGAACATCGGCAGGTTTTATTGACCGTTTTTTATTGACAGCCGAAGCTTATCATATTCCTACGTTTATTGTTTTTAATAAAGTGGATTTATTTGAAGAGGATGCTGAAATGATGGAAGAATTAAATGCATTCATTGCTATCTATGAAAAAATAGGTTA
>JBIIOB010000007.1:0-14363 GCA_044337125.1 Bacteroidia bacterium | reverse complement strand
TAATACAGAAAGCTCAGCATACACAATAGTAACAAATACATGTATTGTTTTATATCCATTTGTATGCAGCAAATACAAATAATAAATGCTAGCCATCATAAAACCCAAGGAAAGACCATATCCTCTTGCTAATGAAAAAAAGTCTAATAAATAGGGGTTGGTATTTAAAATTAAAAAGGCAGTAAAAGCCAGCCATTTATTATCAAACGTTAAAACTAGTTTTGCAGAATAATACAGAAAAAACAGATGTGCAACCAACGAACCCATTCTCAAGCTGAATTCGCTTATACCAAAACATTTAGAAAAAATGATCCCCCCTAAACTGTTTAGGATATGATTGTTGGCAGACATTAATTCAAATCGATCTAACCAAAAAACACCTCTGCTTACATAATTGAGATATGAAAAAGCTTCGTCCCAAGTAATGGACAACGAGTAAGCCCTAGAACATGTATAGGTAAAAAACAAAACACCAAAAACAATTATCAATTTTTGAGGATAATTGTTTTTGGTGTTGAATAATTGAGTCATTTATTTAAGCTGTGGCTTAATCAATTATCATTTCAGGGATATCACCTTCGATAATCAATTTGCCTTCGGTTGCATTTTTAATTTGTTCAACACTTATTCCAGGAGCGCGTTCCAATAATTTAAACCCTTGTGAAGTTACATCAAGCACTGCTAATTCTGTTACAATTTTCTTAACGCACTTTACACCTGTTAAAGGCAAGGTACATTTAGTTAATAGTTTTGATTCATTTGCCTTATTCACATGTTGCATAGCAACAATAATGTTCTTTGCAGATGCAACTAAATCCATTGCTCCACCCATTCCCTTTACCATTTTGCCTGGTATTTTCCAATTGGCAATGTCACCATTGTCGGCAACTTCCATTGCTCCCAAAATAGTTAAGTCCACTTTACGAGCCCGAATCATTCCAAAACTCATTGCTGAATCAAAAAAAGATGATCCTGGAACAGTTGTTATTGTTTGTTTTCCCGCATTAATTAAATCTGGATCTTCTTCTCCTTCGAAAGGAAACGGTCCCATTCCTAACAATCCATTTTCTGATTGCAATACCACATTCATTCCTTGTGGGATGTAATTAGCCACTAATGTTGGAATCCCTATTCCAAGATTTACATAGTAGCCATCTTTAATTTCTTTTGCGATACGCTTCGCAATACCAACTTTATCTAACATATTAATTTGAAAATTTGCTAATGTGTCAATTAGAAAATGAGTTTCTAGTTAGCACACTATTTGTTCTTATTCAATTGTGTTTTTTAAATGTTTTTAATTTGACCCTGTTAATGTTTTATTTTTTGAAGATGCAATAATCTTAGACAGAATTTTTATAATTTCCTTTACTTCCTTATGTAGTCCTTCACAATCAGGATAATTTTCTGACTTTTGACACAATAACAACCAATATTCAGTTTCGTCAGCTTCTTTTGCTGCAATTTTCATCTTATGTATAAAATCTGCTTTGCTCTCTGCATTTTGCGCCTCTCTTACATTAGCTCCTATTGATGTTCCAGACTTTAATACTTGATTTGCAATTACAAATTTTTTATTTGACTCTAACTTTTCGGCAAACTCAACAATTAATAAGGCAAACTCAAAGGTCTTATCAATAATAACGTTTGGTTTGTCCTGCATAATTTTTTTGTCTTTTAGTTTTATGTTTGAAAAAGATTTAATCTTAAAATGTGTACATTTTCAAATTAGTTCCTTTTCAAATTTCCAAATTACCTCGCTCTTACTGTTCGTTGTTCAATTCGTTTTTCATAATTTACTCCTTGGAAAATGCGGTGCACATAAATTCCAGGAGTATGTATATGATCAGGATTTAATTCTCCAGCAGGAACCAATTCTTCTACCTCGGCAATGGTAATCTTACCAGCCATTGCCATCATTGGGTTAAAATTGCGAGCTGTTTCACGGAATACTAAGTTTCCATGTGTATCACCTTTCCATGCTTTAACAATAGCAAAATCAGCATCAAATGCCATTTCCATTAAAAACTCCTTTTCAGCACCATCTACCATAAACGTACGTGTTTCTTTTCCTATGGCAACTTCGGTTCCAACACCTGCTGGAGTGAAAATAGCTGGCATACCATACCCTGCAGCCAAGCAACGTGTAGCTAATGTTCCTTGTGGAATCAATTCTACTTCCAATTCTCCACTTAATAATTGGCGCTCAAATTCTGCATTTTCACCAACATAAGAAGAAATCATTTTTTTTACTTGACGTGTTTGTAACAACAAACCAATTCCAAAATCATCAACTCCTGCATTGTTCGAAATGCATGTTAATCCCTTTACTCCTTTTTTTACAAGTGCAGCAATACTATTTTCAGGTATTCCACACAAACCGAAGCCTCCTAACATTAAGGTAGCATTGTCTTGAATGTCCTTTATTGCTTCTTCAGCGTTTTTAACTGTTTTGTTCATAATGTATAATTAATAAAAATCTTCTGTTTCATTAAAGTTTTCAATTCCACTTTCTAATTCTTTATTGTATTTGCTACAATCCATTTCAATGTCAATTTTTTTAGATGGCTTTTCAAAATCACCTTGCGTAAGTTTTATGGTTTTATCTGCATAAACCTTCTGCATGTACTTAGCAAAAATTGGTAAAGCCATGCTTGCTCCTTGTCCTTCGTTAGTACTATTAAAATGAATCGAACGATCTTCGCCTCCTACCCAACAGCCAGAAACTAAATCAGGGGTAATTCCCATAAACCAACCATCAGAGTTGTTTTGGGTTGTACCTGTTTTACCTGCCATTGGTTGATTTAATTTATAACGATAGCGCAAACGAACACCTGTTCCTGAAGTAACAACACCTTTCATTAATTGAATCATTACATATGCTTTTTCTTCGCTCATCACCTCTTCTGTTTTAGGAACAAAATCGGCTAATACTTTTCCATTTTTATCTTCGATACGTGTTACAAATGTTGGTTCAATCCAAGTGCCTTTGTTTGCAAATGTTGCATTTGCTCCTACCATTTCAAAAACCGAAATTTCTGGAGTGCCCAAACAAATTGCTGGTACAGCTTCTATTGGTGAAACAATCCCCATTCTACGAACCAAATCAACGGTTGCTTGAGGACCAAACTGTTTCATAAAATATGCTGAAATATAATTTACTGAATTTGCTAATGCCTGCTGAATAGTAAGCATTTTTCCATTCAACTTATCATCGGAATTAGAAGGAGTCCATTCCTTTCCATCGTAAGAAATTGTTGTTGGTACATTCGGTAATCGGTAGCAAGGAGAATACCCTTCTTGGATAGCGAGTGCATACACAAAAGGTTTGAATGTAGAACCTACCTGACGAGCATGTCCAATTTGAACGTGATCGTATTGAAAATATTTGTGATTGATTCCACCTACCCAGGCTTTAATGTAACCCGATTGAGGTTCAATGGACATAAAACCAGTTTGTAAATAGGATTTAGCATAACGAATAGAATCCATTGGAGTCATTGTTGTATCAATTTCTCCTTTCCAGCTAAATACAGTCATGGCAACTGCTGTGTTGAAGTTTTTTTCAATTTGCTCCATCGATAAACCAGCCTTTTTCAAATTACGATAACGTTCACTACGTTTCATCGCTTGTGTCATAATGGTTTTTATTTCATCTTTTGAAACATTCCATGCAAATGGAGCATTTTTTTTACGTGCACAATCTTTAAAAAAAGCCGCTTGCAATTCGGTGATATGTTCTGTGACTGCTTGTTCTGCATAATGTTGCATTCTTGAATCGAGCGTAGTATAAATTTTTAAACCATCACGGTAAATATCATATTTAGTACCATCCGGTTTACGATGTTCTTCGCACCATTTTTTTAAAAATACATCTCTAAGATATTCACGGAAATAAGGAGCTAAACCTTCATTGTGATCCTCAGGATGAAAGTTTAGTTTCAATGGAATCTTTTGAATTGAATCACTAGCTTTTGCAGTAATGTACCCATATTTTTCCATTTGTTGGATAACTGTATTTCTCCGTCCTTCGGCACGATCATGAAAACGATTCGGATTAAAATAAGAAGGGTTTTTTGCCATCCCGACAAGCATGGCAGCTTGTTCAATTTTTAATGAATCGGGAGTTGTATTGAAATAAATTTGAGCTGCTGATTTTATTCCAACAGCATTGTTTACATAATCGAATTTATTTAAATAAAGTGCAATAATTTCTTCTTTGGTGTACTCACGTTCCAATTTTGTAGCAATAATCCACTCTTTGATTTTTCGAATTACTAGTTGAAACTTATTCAAGTCTTCGCGAGGAAAAAGCATTTTAGCCAATTGTTGTGTGATGGTACTACCACCTCCACTTGACGAACTGCCGGTAGCGGCACCTGCAACAGCTCTTCCCAAAGCCTTAATATCAATTCCTGAATGCTCATAAAAACGAGCATCCTCTGTTGCAATCAATGCATTTACAACGTAAGGGGAAATATCTTTGTACTTAACATTGGTTCTATTTTCAGCATAAAATTTACCAAGCACTTTTAAATCACTCGAATAAATTTCAGTTGCCAAAAGTGTTTTAGGATTTTGCAATTCTTCGGTGTCAGGAAGATCAGAAAAAAGACGAACACCAAGTACAAACAAAAACAAAAATGCAATGGGTCCGAAAAACAGTATCCAGAACCATAACACGTATTTCTTAAGATTTAATTTTTCTTTCTTTTGCTTTTCTGCTGCCATATTGTTTGTTGCACTCTACCCTTTATGAGT
Organism: Bacteroidia bacterium; assembly: GCA_044337125.1. Classification (GTDB taxonomy): domain Bacteria; phylum Bacteroidota; class Bacteroidia; order 2-12-FULL-35-15; family 2-12-FULL-35-15; genus 2-12-FULL-35-15. Next base: position 9,602 of record JBIIOB010000007.1, on the reverse strand, counting down.
ATATTAATGTTTTGAATCAATCTATAAATTATTCCGCCTTCTCAATTCTCAATCCCACATCCATAATCAAAGGAATATCGTCTTTACGTGTTCCTTGTTGAATTTCAAATGAATAGGTTCCAGGCAATGGAAAACGTACATTTCGTTTAAATGGTATTTGATTATCATAAATATCTCCAATTCCACTTCCTAGCCACTTTCCTTTTTCATCTGCCAAAATACAATCAAGTGTATCATTCGACATTTTTCCATTCGGGAAAGTTGTTTTTATAAAAAGCACAACATTGTAATATGGATACCCATCTGCATTGCGAATATTGATATAAAAATTTGCAGGTGTTGAAGGATCCTTAATATCAACATCAAACTTTTTGATGTCATTCACATTCCATCCCGATTCGGGGATGGCTTTATTCTCTTCGAAAATTCGATTGCTATCACAAGAAGTAAACAAACAACTACCTCCAAAAGCTATAGCTACAAAAAATACTTTTTTAGTCCACATCATTCAATTATGCTTCAGGCGGTTTTGGATTGTTTGGGTTATTGTTTGGTCGCGGACGATTGTTATTTGGTCGCGGACGATTATTATTCTGCTTGTTTGGATTCGGTTTATTTGGATTTGGTTTATTCCCTTGATTATTGTTCGGATTTGGATTTGCTTTAGGCTTCGCCTGTTGCTGATTTGGATTTGGCTTAGCTTGTTGCGGGTTTGTATTTCCGGCACCTTGTGGTCGTTTTTTATTATTACGATTTTTAGGTTTGCTATTTTTCTTTTTATCAAAACGAGTTAAATCATCTTGCCCCACTACGTTTTCATAATCAGGTTTTTTCTCGACAATTTTTTGTTGTACATGAACAAGTAAATCAGTAGGTTTTTTACCTTCTGCATTCATTGCCATTACTTCTTTTACACGATCAACTGGAAGCGGAATAAAATTATCTGGTTCATCAAAATAAGAGAAGAACATCGTTCTTCTGAAAATATCCGTCTTTTGATGAAATGCTCTTCCTTTTTCTGTTTCTAGTTTTACATTATTTACTTCTGGGAAATCATGCAATGCATCCATGTAACTATCCAACTCATAGTTTAAGCAGCATTTTAATTTACCACATTGCCCTGCGAGCTTTAAAGGATTTAAGGATAATTGTTGGTAGCGGGCTGCACTTGTTCCAACCGAACGGAAATCAGTTAACCAAGTAGAGCAGCAAAGTTCTCTTCCACAAGAGCCAATTCCACCCAAACGACTCGCTTCTTGTCGAGCACCAATTTGGCGCATTTCAATTCTAACTTTAAATTCATCAGCGAGAAGTTTAATTAATTCACGAAAATCGACACGTTCATCTGCTGTATAATAAAAGATAGCCTTTGTTTTATCGCCTTGGTATTCAACATCACTTATCTTCATTTGCAATCCAATCTTAACAGCAATTGTGCGAGCACGGTGCATGGTATTGTATTCCAATCCCTGTGCTTCTTGCCATTTTTCAATATCTGCTTGTTTTGCCTTACGGTATACTTTTTTAATTTGTTCGGATGCAGCATCTACTCCCTGCTTTTTCATTTGCACACGAACCAATTCACCTGAAATAGAAACAATACCAATATCGTGACCTGGTGAAGCTTCAACAGCAATAACATCGCCTACATTTAATTGTAGGTTATTTACATTTCTAAAAAATTCTTTTCTGCTATTTTTAAATCGAACTTCAACACAATCAAATGGCGCTTGACCATTTGGCAATTCCATATTTGCCAACCAATCAAACACGCTTAATTTATTACAACCACCGGTACCACACGAGCCATTGTTTCTGCAGCCTCCTGGTAGCCCTTTACTTTCTGTACTACAACCTCTTCCGGTTGAACATCCACTACATCCCATATTTTATTTTCGAAATTGGTTTTCCCAATCTACTTTTTTAGTTTTTTACTAATTCCGGTTTCGGAATATTTAATAATTCATTGAACTTAAATGCCAAATCCATAAATAAAATTTTTGCATTGGCATTGCGCTCCATGTGATAATATGCTTTATTTAACTCTTCTGTAAATCGTTCAATATTATTGGTATGAATAAATGGTGCAAATTTTTTCACAAACTCTTGCTCGTCCGCACCAAGCTTTGTAAGACTTGCATCCCCATAATTAATAATTACACTTTCACGAATAATATGAAGTGCATAATTAATAAAATTCTTTTGTCGTTCACGTCCTGCCGCACTCACCTCATCAATCCATGTAATTACAGCCTTTGCATCAAACTTCAAACTAGCACGCATCAGCTTTTGAAAGCTTAATAAATTTTGTGCTGCATTTTCATTTTCACTAATTAATAACAATGCTTCTGCATAACTTCCATCCGCTAAATGCGCTGTTTTTTCAGCATCTGCTGCCGACAAGCCTCTTTTTTGAACCAATGCATTTGCCAATTCAACATCCTTAATTTTAGGAATTTTAATTAGCTGTGTACGCGATACAATTGTTCGCAGCAATTGATCTTCACTCTCACAAACCATCAAAAACAAGGTTTTATCAGGTGGCTCTTCCAATATTTTTAATAGTTTATTTGCTGCAGCCTGATTCATTTTTTCAGCCTGCCAAATAACCATTATTTTATATTCTGCCTCGTATGTTGTTAAACTTAGTTTTCTTAAAATCTCTCCACTTTCTTCAACACCAATCACTGCCTGCTTATTCTCCGCATCCAACTGTTCAAACCAGTTGTACAATGTTACATACGGATTATCTAAAAAAACTTCCCTAAACTTTGCAATAACATCTGTACTTGTTCTAATGTCTTTAGATAATGCGACTGGGTAAACAAAATGCAAATCGGGGTGAATAAGCTTATTGTATTTAACACAAGAAGGACAAACACCACAAGAATCTTCATCTTTTTTGTCTTTACAAGAAATATATTGAGCATAGGCAATCGCTAAAGCCAAGCTACCGGAACCTTCTGGTCCAAGAAATAGCTGTGCATGACTAATTCTTCCATCCTTTACAGAACGGATTAATCGATCTTTAATCGCTTGTTGCCCAATTATTTCGCTAAATAACATTTCTGTTCCCGAATATTTTTAAAACTTTCAAAGATACAAATTGATTTTGGTTAACATTAACCCTTTTGTACATTTTTTAAACCCTCATTTTTTAATAACTACTCACTTTTTAGGTATAATGCATGTATAGAAATTAGATTTATTTTAATTTTTATATATTAGCATTCTTAACCTAAATCGAAAAATGAAAAAACTTTACTTTTTTGCATCGTTTCTATTCCTGTTAATATTAACAACAAACACTGCAAAAGCCTCTCATATTGCGGGTGGCGACATAAATTATGTTTGTCTTGGAAACAATCAATACCAAATTAACTTAAACCTATTTGTGGATTGTTTGGGATTCGACCCAGGGGCAACGCAAACCATCACCTTCAACAGTACTTGCGGTGGAACAGCAACTTTAAACGTGAATGTTACTAATCCGGGAGGAACGGAAATTTCACAGCTATGCCCTTCTCAAATAAACAATAGTACTTGCAGTGGCGGAACACTGCCAGGAATGTGGGTTTTTAACTATACCGGAACGGTTACATTGGCTCCAACTTGTAACACTTGGACCATGAATTGGACAACTTGTTGCCGTAACAATGCAATTTTAAATCTTACCAACCCGGGTGCATTAGATAGCTATTTAGAAGCAACAATGAATAGCCAAACGGATTCTTGTAATAATTCTCCTTCTTTTACAGCACAACCAATTCCTTATGTGTGTATTAATCAACAAGTTAATTACAGCTATGGCGTTGTAGAAACTGATGGTGATTCATTGTATTATTCTTTAGTAAATGCCTTAGGAGCGGGAGCTAGTTTATTGGCTTACAACCCTGGCTATACTGCTGGTTCACCGATACCAGGCATTGCTGTTGATCCAATAACAGGACAATTAACCTTTACACCTACAACACTTGGAAACTTTGTGGTTGTAGTAATGGTACAAGAATATGATAGCAATGGAAATCTTCTTGGAACTACTATGCGTGATATCCAGTTTATTGTACAAAACTGCTCAAACATTGTGCCTTCTCCAACAGCTGGTGCAATTACTAATTTAACAGGAACAGCTGTTCAAAACGGCCCATTCTCAATTGAAATGTGTGAAGGCTCTAACTTTAACTTTAATGCAATTTATACAGATGCCGATGCTGGTGACTCACTATCTATCGTAACCAATCTTTTGGCGGTTTTACCCGGAGCTACTATTACAACTTCTGGTGCAAACCCAATGACTGCAAATATCCAATGGACTGCTCCTGGTGGTAGCGCGAATACAAATACAACTTTTAGCGTAACGGTTAATGATGGCGCCTGCCCTGTTCAAGGACAACAAACATTTGTTTATGATATTAATGTGTTACCTCGTACACTGGGCGGACCCGATCATATAATCTGCGGAAGCCAAACAGCACAGCTTTCGGGAACCGGTGGTAGTGTGTTTACTTGGAGCGTAATAAGTGGGTCAGCAATTGTTGTTGGAACCAACTTCTCTTGCAATCCTTGTCAAAATCCTATTGCAACTCCAAGCGCTACAACAGTTTATGAAGTTGTGAGTGACTTAAGCGGAACTTGTGTAAATAAAGATACCATTACAGTTACTGTTGTTCCTGATTATACATTTACTGTTAATCAATCGGCTAGCACAACCTGTTTAACACAACCTATTCAATTAAATGTAATACCAAGCATTGCTGGAAACTACACTTATTCTTGGTCGCCTGCAACCTTTTTAAGTAGCACAAGTGTTGCTAATCCAATTGCAACAATTAATGCTCCTGGTACTTATTCATACACCGTTACTGTTACTAGCCCACAAGGATGTGTTAAAACCGATGTGGTTTCAATTACAGCAAATCCAAGTTTCCCTCCAAATGCATTACCATTTGCTTCGGATACAACTGTTTGTAATGGCGAATCAATTAACTTGGGTGTAACCTTTGGAGCAACAGTTCCTTCTGTTTGTGCATTAACATCATCAGGACCATGTGCCGCTACAATTTTGTATACTGTTGGAACCGGAGTATTAACGGCAAATCCATACCCAACTCCATATACAAGCTTCTGGGAAGATGGTAGAATTCAAATTTTATACACTGCAGCCGAGCTTACTGCTTTAGGAATGACTGGTGGCAAAATTTCTTCTGCTGCATTTAACATTGTTACAAAAGGAAGTACAGCTCCATTCACTGGCTTTACAATTAAAATGAAATGTACAAGCTTAACTGCATTGCCTGCAACCTATCAAGCTGGAACAACAACTGTTTATGGTCCAATTACTACCACTACAGCTGTTGGATGGAACACGTATAACTTCCCAACAGCATACGAATGGGATGGAATTTCAAATCTTATTGTGGAAGTATGTTACGATAATAATGCATGGACAGGAAACGATGTGGTTCAAAAATCATTAACCACTTTTAACTCAACTATATTAGCTTATACTGACGGAGTAGTTGGTTGTGCAATGACAGGGCCTACAACTTATACAGAACGTCCAAACATTCGTTTCAGAGCTTGTGGTGCAATTCCAGATACATCGGCTTATGTTTATTCTTGGACACCAACAACTGGAGTAACCAGCCCAACAAACCAATTTACGCCAGCAGTTGTAAGTGGTACAACAACTTACACCGTTGTAGTTACAAACTCAACTAGTGGTTGTGCCGACACCGCAACTGTAAATGTTGTTGGAACATCTCCAAGTGTATCTTTTACGGCAACTCCAACAAGTGGATTTTATCCATTGAACGTTACTTTCACAAATACATCCTCAACCAATGTTGTTAGTGTAATTTGGAATTTTGGCGATACGCTTTCTGGTGCAAATAACACATCAACATTATTCGATCCTTCACATGTGTACGCACAAGAAGGAACGTACACGGTTACATTAGTAGGAGTTGATGCTAATGGTTGCACAGATACTGTTACAGGAACAATTGAAGTTACTGGCCAATCTGCATTATTTATTCCTAATGTATTTACCCCAGGTGGCCAAAATCCAGCATTTGCTGTAAGTGGTGTTGGAATTACAGAATACAACATCCAAATTTTTGATAGATGGGGCTTAAAATTATTTGAATCGGGAAGCATCAATGATCCATGGACAGGTGATAATTCAAATGATGGAGCTTATTTCTATCTAATTAAAGCAAAAGGAATTGAAGGAAAAGAATACGATGAAAAAGGTTATTTACAACTAATAAGAGGAAAATAATAAAAAACCCCAGCAAAAATTGTTGGGGTTTTTTATTTCAAACAAATTCATTGAATCAACTGTTCTTATTCAAACACATACATTATGAAACTTCGTAAAATAATTATTGCTGGTGGAACAGGTTTTTTAGGCCAAGCAATTATTGATAAATTTAAACCAATTACAACAGAAATTATTGTATTAACCCGAAACCCAAAACCAACGAAAGGCAATGTGCAAGAGGTGTTTTGGGATGCCAAAACACTTGGCAAATGGAGCGATAATCTTGAAGAAGCAGACGCGCTCATCAACTTAACGGGAAGAAGTATCAATTGCCGACACAATGAAAAAAACAGGAAAGAAATTGTTGAATCACGTGTAAACTCAACTACACTTTTGGGCAAAGCAATTGAACAATTAAAACAAGCGCCCAAAGTTTGGATAAACGCATCGGCTGCCAATTTGTACAAAGACAAAAACAATGTCCCTAACGATGAAAGCAATAAAGAATACGGAAGTGAATTTATGGATGAAGTAAGTATTAAATGGGAAAATGCACTTAATGCTTCAACTACTCCACACACTCGAAAAGTAATCATGAGAATTACACTCATCCTTGGTAATGGTGGAGGTGTTTTTCCTGTCCTAAAAAACTTAACAAAAAAAGGGTTAGGTGGCAAAGCAGGAAGTGGCTTACAATATATGAGTAGTATGCATGAAGATGATTTTGTAAATGCTATTGAATGGTTTATATCAAACGAAAATTTGAGCGGTGTTTTTAATATGGCATCGCCAGAACCTATCGCTAATAATGCTTTTATGAAGCTATTGCGGAAAAAATTAAAAGTTCCATTTGGATTACCCTCACCCGTTTTTGCAATTAAAATTGGCGCCTTTTTTATGCAAACAGAACCAGGATTAGTATTGAAGAGTATACGAGTAGTCCCAAAAAAACTTTTAGATAGTGGTTTTACATTCAAATACCCAACCACAGAGGCCGCTATCGGCAATCTTATTGAACAACAACCGGTTAACTAATTGTTAAGAATTAAATTGTTTTTTGTTATGACTACATTTTTTACAACCTTTAAGCACTAAAATTAAACAAGATGAACAAAAAAGAATTACGCAAACAGCTAGAACTTGCCTTGGTAAAATCCATCGAAGAGACCTTAAACAAGCACAATGAAATAGCAGGCAAAAAAATCAGAAAAACGAATCTGAAGCACTCAAAAGACATTGCTAAAAAATTCTACAAAACAATTGCAAAATTAGCTGCAGCTAAACCGGCTCGTCCAGCAGGTGCAAAAGCAGTAAAGAAAGCTGCTCCTAAAAAGGCAAAAACGAATGCCGTAAAAAAAGTGATTGTTAAATCTATCAAAAAAAATAGCGCTCCTAAAAAAGCAAAAAAATAGACTAAATTCGCATCCAAGAATTGTGTAGTATGATTAATAAAAAAGTGCTTTTAATTAATCGCGAATTAAGTTGGTTGGCTTTTAATGAGCGAGTATTACAAGAGGCAGAAGACAAAAGTGTTCCGCTTATTGAACGAATTAAATTTTTAGGGATTTTTTCCAATAACAGAGATGAATTTTTTCGTGTACGTGTAGCTACGCTTAAACGTGTTTTGCGTCATCAAAAAAAAGCAGAAGAATTAATGGGTGAAAACCCTGCCTTGTTGCTTGATAAAATTCAGAAAACAGTTATTGATCAACAAAACAAATTTGAGATTGTATATCAAGACATCTTAAAAGAGTTAAATCGGAAAAAGATTTCTATTCTTAACGAAAAACAACTTTCAAAACAGCAAGGTGTATTCGTTAAAAATCATTTCAAAGAAAAGGTGATGCCATCGCTTTTTCCTATTATGCTCGACCCATCGGCACCATTTCCTTATCTTAAAGACAAATCAGGCTATCTTATAGTAAAGCTTGGACGAACAGGGAAAGAGAAAAAAAGCAAATTTGCATTGATTGAAATCCCAACAGAATTACAAACCCGTTTTGTGGTTCTTCCAAAAGTGAAAGAAAACAATTACATCATTTTATTAGACGATGTAATTCGCTATTGTTTAGAAGATATTTTTCAAAATTTTGAACACGATTATTTTGAAGCATATAATATCAAACTTACCCGTGATGCAGAAATTGATATGGATAACGACATATCAAAAAGTTTCATCGAAAAAATATCAAAAGGATTAAAAGCACGAAAAAAAGGACAACCAGTTCGACTCGTTTATGATAGCCAAATTGCTCCTGATATTCTTGAGTTTATTATGAAAAAAATAAGACTCGGAAAAGAAGACAACCCTATTCCTGGTGGACGTTACCATAACTTTAAAGACTTTATGTCGTTCCCCAATGTAGGAACAACTGACTTGATTTATAAAAAAATTCAACCTTTAAAACATCCTGATTTAGTTAATCAAAAAAGTATTTTTAAAGCAATAAAAGAAAAGGATGTTCTTGTAACGTACCCATACCAGTCATTTGACCACATCATTGATTTATTAAGAGAAGCATCGATTGACCCAAAAGTACAAAGCATAAAAATTACACTATATCGTGTTGCAAAAAATTCGAATGTTGTAAAAGCGCTTATCAATGCAATTAAAAATGGCAAAAGCGTAACCGCTGTTATTGAATTACAAGCTCGCTTTGATGAAGAGTCAAATATTTTTTGGGCAAATAAACTACAAGAAGAAGGGGCAAAAGTTATTTATGGGGTACCCGGATTAAAAGTACACTCGAAAATGTTTTCGATTGCCCGTAAAGAAAATGGAAAAATAAATTATTACACACATATTGGAACTGGAAATTTCAATGGCGACACTTCAAAAGTTTATACCGATCATAGCCTTCTAACTTCCGACAATCGAATAACAGAAGAAGTGGAAAAGGTTTTTGCTTTCTATGAAGACAATTTTAAATCTGGCGCCTATAAACATTTGCTTGTTTCTCCGTTTTTTATGCGAAAACGCTTGGTACAACTTATCAACCAAGAAATTAGGAATGCAAAAGCAAAAAAGGAAGCATACATAACGCTTAAACTCAACAACTTAGTGGATCCAGAAATGATTAAAAAATTATACGAAGCAAGTTCAGAAGGTGTAAAGATAAAACTGATTGTTCGTGGTATTTGCTCTCTGGTAGCTGGTATTAAAGGCTTAAGTGATAATATTGAAGCAATAAGCATTGTTGATAAATTCCTAGAACATAGCCGTGTGTTCATATTTTGTAATGCGGGTGATGAAAAATACTTTATATCTTCGGCCGACTGGATGACACGAAACCTTGACCATCGTTCGGAAGTTGCAGTACCTATTTACGATAAAACA
>JBIIOB010000219.1:0-4511 GCA_044337125.1 Bacteroidia bacterium | reverse complement strand
TTTATTTTTATTCAATTCTAGTAGACGAAAAAGTAAAAGCATATAATAAAATTATTGTTGCAAAATAATACGATATAGAATTTAACAAAAGCCTTTTGTATATTTGTACAAAAGGCTTTTGCTTTTATCTTTCGAAATGAAAAAACTATTATTTTTTATTTTTTATTTTTTATTTTTTATTTTTTGTAGTAATTCACAAAATTTAATTATTAACCCTTCCTTTGAGGATACAACCCAATGCCCGAACACAGGGGGGCAAATTTCATATGCTCCTAATTGGGTTTCTGCAAATGGTGCAACTCCAGACCTATTTAACGCTTGCGCAAATCAAACAACTACAGGTGTGGGTATTCCAAACACAGGTTTTGGTTATCAGTACCCAAGAACAGGAAATGGTTTTGCAGGTTTTTGGGTAAATTGTGGTTTAACTACGTGTAGGGAATATATACAAGCAGAACTAACAGATACTCTAGTTGAAGATAAGGAATATTGCCTGACATTTTTCGTAAATCTTTTTAATTATAGATTTGCAGCGATATCACAAGTTGGTGCTTACTTTTCAAGCACTCCAATATTTTCAAGTACTACATTAAACTTACCATATATTCCACAAATAATAAATCCACAAGGCAGTTACTTGACAGATACTGTAAACTGGATGAAAATATCAGGAACATATAAGGCAATTGGGGGTGAAAAACATATAACAATTGGATGCTTCAATGATAATTCCACATTAGATTCCATTTATTATGGTTTATTGGGCGAAATTGGATCGAGTTATTATTTCATAGACGATGTCTCACTTCAATTATGCGACACCACCAATCCATTTGATGAAACAAACATAGCAAATGTATTTACACCTAATAATGATGGAATAAATGAGCAATGGGTTTTGAATAATTTACCGGAAAAAACACAAGTACAAATTTACAATCGTTGGGGTGTTTTGGTAGCAGGTATTGCTCCACCATTTACCATACAAGGAACTTACAAATGGGATGGAAGAACAACAAGTGGAATACCTTGTGTTGAAAGAACTTATTTTTATTTAATTTCTACTCCTGAAAAAACATACAAAGGTTTTGTACAGTTAGTGAGGTAACTATTATAAACTATATAAATATATTTTGTATAATTATATCTACACAATTATTGAAAATAAAATTTTAAAACACTTGATTAAATGAATATTCGTTGGGAAATTAAATCATTTCAAGAGCTATCGGTTGTTGAGTTATATGAGCTAATGAAGCTGAGGTTGGAGATTTTTGTTGTCGAACAAAATTGTCCCTATCAAGATGCAGATGGAAAAGATTTAAAATCGCTTCATTTAATGGGATATAGCAATGATGGAGTATTGGTTACCTATTGCAGAATACTTCCTGCAGGTGTATCGTATGCAGAGGTGTCGATAGGCAGAGTAGTTAGCTCTTCATTGGTTAGAGGAAGTGGTACAGGAAAACAATTGATGGTAGAAGCGTTGAAATGTATTCAACAAAAATTTGGAAATATTTCGGTACGCATTTCTGCACAATCGTATTTGCTAAAATTTTATGAAAGTTTTGGTTTTAGGTCTATAGGAAAAGAATATCTAGAAGATAATATTCCACACATGGAAATGCTTCTCAAAAAAGAAGATTAAAAATCGGAATAAGTGTTAGATAAGTCGGTTTTGATGCCGATAAAGAAATAAGGGATCTGTGTTTTTGAATACGCGCGTTCTTCAATGCGATAAGCAGCTCCCAATTCAATTTTTAAATTCATGCGTGTGTCAAGTATATAAGCCCCTCGCAATGATGCTGTAATTAAATTTGTTTGAAATCCTTGAGTTGTATAATTTCCATAGTCATTCGGACGGTTTTTATACGACACAAAAATATTTTTCCCATAATCTGTTCCAGCACTATCAGCACCGTATTTTGCATATTGAACTTTCGCTTCTATAAAAATGCGTTTGTGTCGGTAGTTTAAAAAAGATATAGATTCCCAGAAATTTGCTCCTAGTGGATGTGCTAATGGTTGGTTCATGTGTCCATAGTTTTGTTGAACACTTCCATGTGCATAGGTATATGGACGAACGTAATTGAATTCGGTTTGGAAATTAAAATGTTTGATTTTGAACATGTCAAAGCTTTTGAATCCAACCTGAAAAGCTTGTTTGTTTGCCCACCATCCATCATTAGCAAGTACCTCTTTTAATAAAAATTCATCCAATAAAATTTGACCGTAGAGTTGTTGTTTTTTGAATAGCTTGATTTTGAAATTAAATCCAACAAAAGCATTGTCGCTAGAGCCAAGCGAATATTCAGTTGGTCGGAAGAATAGAATTGGGTTCAAATAATTTACATCGTATCCACGATGACGAGTGCTGTCGCTTCCTTGCCAAACAACTGATTCAAATAAACCAATCGAAATTCGTTTAGTTGCATTCCAGCCTAAATAGTGCAATGTGGCATATTTATTTAACCAATCTTTTTTCATTCCCGATGGATGCGTTGCATCCTTCATAATTGTAAAAAGGTTAACATAGGTTAGTTTCCATACGTTGGTTGTTATTTTCAAATAAGGGTATGGCGCAGCATTGTCGGATAGAAATAAAGAACGATAACCATCTCCCCAAAAATGTTTATCCTGACCTAGTTGAAAATTGAAAATTTTGTTTGGTGTGTAGGATACATATCCAGAAAAATATTGATAGGCATATTGCTGATTTAATGAATCGTTATTGCTTCTATAGATATAGCCAATACCAGGATTTACGTTTGTTTCTTGGATAATAGAATCCACAAAACTGTTTGCAACTACTTTTCCACCTAGGCCTTTAAAATTAAATGCAAATTTATTTCCAATAAAACCTAATAAGTTAGCACCAATAGCCAAGTCGTTGGTAAACCGACCCCTTGGAGAGGTTTGATAACCAGCACTTGCATTAAGGAGTGGGTAAACTTCAATTTGTGATTTTGCTTTTTTGTCGCGCTCTTCAGCTTTAGTGCCAGACAATAATCTGGGAAAAACAGCAGCACTATCTTTTATTTGTTTTATATCTTCAAAGCGATAAGGTTTTACAAATGTTTGAAGTTTTTCCTCTTTGTTATTAAAATAGTTATCAATCCCCCAAAGGAAATCTTTGCTAAGTGTATAATTTAATTGTTGGGCAACAGAAATATTGCTTTTTATGAAAAAAAGAAATGTAAAGCAAAATAAAAATGGAAGCAGTTTCTTATTTATCATGCACTGTTCTGTTTTTTACTTTTTTAATAAAGAAAGGGATTTGAGCGATAAAAAGGGCTGTACAACCGACAATAATAAATGTATAATTGGCATCCAAAAATGAAAAGAAAACACTTAATCCAATGATTAGAATGTTGACAGTGTAAATCGTAATAACAGTTTTTTTATGGCTAAATCCAATGTCAATTATACGGTGATGTAAGTGGTTTCTATCAGCTGAAAATGGTGATACCCCACGAGCTGCCCTGTAAATAAATATTCTTAATGTATCCACTAAAGGGTATACTAAAACTGCCATGGCAAATATTGGTTTTGATACATGCAAAATGATTGGGTTATGAATTATGGTTACATCATAATTGATTAATTTAATAGCGAGAATTGAAATTATTAATCCTATTGTTAATGAACCAGAGTCGCCCATAAAAATTTTTGCAGGTGAAAAATTAAAGAATAGAAATCCTAATAATGATCCAGCAAGAGCAAAGCCCAAGCAAGCCATAACAGGGTCACCAGCTAACGCAAACCAAGCACCAAATGCTGAGGCTGCAATTAAACCTACACCACCAGCAAGTCCATCAACACCATCAATTAAGTTAAATGCGTTAACTACAACTATGTATGTGAAAAGAGAAAGGAATACACTTGCCCAATGCGGTAATACTTCAATCCCAAAAATGCCATGCATACTCACAATTCGAATATCTGCCATTAAGATCAACACCATACCTACTAATACGTGGGCAACTAATTTTTTTACAGGAGCAGTACCTATAATGTCATCTTTAACACCAACAAAAAACATGACAAGTACAGTGGAAACAATAAATTTATAATCATCCATTGCTCGCATGAGTTGCATTGAATCGTGGATGTATCCATTAGGAAACCAGAGTGAGAATGAAAAAATGGTTCCAGCAAAAATGATAATACCACCAATTGTTGGAATCATTCTGGAATGGATTTTTCTAGTGTCGCCTGGTGCATCAAATAGTCTTTTTAAAATGGCCACTTTTATCAACGAGGGAGTTGAAAGTAATACCACAAAAAAAGAGGTTATAAATACTAAGATTAAAAATCCCATTTTGTTTATGTGTTTAATTTAAAAGTCGTAATAGAAATTTGCTAATGATGTTCTTATTCCAAAATACACAAATTGTGTTTGTTTATTAGTTGTTTCTGTTATTTCTGAACGATTGCTTAATCCTACTACAATATTAAAGTTTGTTGAAGGATTTACCAAATATCCAATATGGATGTCCTGATATAGGATG
>JBIIOB010000006.1:0-14502 GCA_044337125.1 Bacteroidia bacterium | reverse complement strand
TCTGGTGCCAAAGATGGACTACCAATTCGATAGTTATATCGATCAGCATGCATAATAAATGGCATCATTTGGAAAAAATTTGGACGATTTATTTTCCGGCTAAAATTTAGTTGTGCTTCACTTGATTCGCCAAACTTTCTACTAAAATAAATTCCTGGAAAAATAGATTTTAAAATGGAGGATGAGGTTGGGTAAGAATATGAAAAATCTTGATTCGGTTTATTTAATACATTTCCTTTGTAATACGATTGCTCAAACCTCAAGCCAGCTTGTATATTAATTTTTCGAACCCTTGTGATATAATTAATGTATAATCCATTTACTAAATCATCAATCAAATAATCATTTGATAAAATTGAGTCATAGATATAATTATTTTCTGCATAAGAAAAATTGGAGGTGGTATTTGTATTTCTACTTTGTTTATAAGTGCTTTTTAATCCGACTTCAATTTTAGTACTATCATTAATTGGATTCGAAAAATCTACTTGAAAAGTCCCCAAACCACTGTTTCCATCAGCAACATTGTTCTGTAACTCTGGCCCAACATCAGGAACTCCCGTTACATGATTATAAGTGGTAAATAAATACCCACCTGTTGTTTTTCCATAATTGTAACTTGCATCAACAGTCAATTCCTTTTGAGGTTTAGGGAATGTTTTTCTATAGGTAAGTTGTGCTGTATAGTTGTCAAAGTATCCATCGTTTTTATTTAAACGATAGCCCTGAGACACAATTGAGCTGTCAAAACCCATTGATTTATAATCCTGAAAATCCGATGAAATATGTGCACCTCTTGTAAAATTACCACCCACTGTAATCGTATTTCTGTTATTAATATAATAATCAACACCTAAACGAAACATATTCATTCCATTGGACATATAGGTTAAATTCTTTTGCTCAAAATACTTTACTGGAACTGGATTCGAAATATTATCTCTATTAGTAAAACCACGATTAACATTTCTGCTTGAATTATAACTTGCTGTCAATGAAAAATTAAATGGTTTCTCCTTAATATTCAAATTTGCCATTCCATTGTATCGATCATTTGTTCCAATTCCAGCTTGTATAGTTCCATTATAACCCGGTTTAGAATTTTTTTTCATTACCACATTTAAAATTCCACCTGTTGTATTAGCATCAAACTTAACGGATGGATTAGTGATAACCTCAATTCGTTCAATTTGGTCAGCTGGAATTTGTTCCATTGTTAATGTTGTTGGTCGTCCATCTACAAATATTTGTACCGAACTATTTCTTAATGTAACAGCTCCATCAGCATCCACATTCACACTTGGGATATTTTTTAATGCATCTAATCCTGTTCCTCCAGTTACACTCAAATCCTTATCAACATTGTATACTTTACGATCGATACTCATCGACATATTTCCTTTATCGGCTGAAATTTCAACTTCATTTAACAAGGCAGCATCAGGTTCTATTTTGATATTCCCTAAATCCTTTTCCAGGTTTTGAGGGTTAATCATAACTTTTTGTTCAAATGCTTTATATCCAATAAAACGAATACGAAGGGTAAATGCTCCGAATGGTAAATTATCCAATGAAAAATCACCATTTTGTTTGGTCAATGAACCAGCAATGGCACTATCCTTTGCATTAAACAGTGCAACTGATGCAAACTCAACCGCTTGTTTCGTTTTTGCATCAATTACTTTTCCGTAAACACGACCAATGGCTGGCATTTTCATTTTGCCTCCACCACCAGGTGCGCCTCCGCCAGGCATTTGCGCTATTGCTACAATGGGAAAAAGAAATAAGAATAGAATGTATGTTTTAATTTTTTGCATGTTGTCTATTAAAGACTATCGATTTTCGAAAAGGTTTGAAGGCGATTAATAATTTCTTCTTTCCCCAATAATTCAATCATTTCAAACAACGCAGGACCTCCTCCAACGCCACTAATACTTACACGGAACAATTGCATAACTTGTCCGGCACCAATGCCTAATTTTTCGGCAGTGGCTTTAAAGGTTGCTTCTGTATCAACAGCAGTAAAAGAAGTTAAACCTTCATAAGCCGTTGTAACTTCTTTAATGAAATTTCCTGTTTGTTCGTTCAAACGTTTTTTCAAAACCTCTGCATCATACGATGTAGGTGCAGTGAAAAAGAAAACAGAATTATCCCAAAATTCAGTTACAAAATGTGCTTTCTCTTTTACTAAACGGCAAACGCCTTCAACAAACGTTGGGTCGGCTGTAATTCCTTTTTCTTTTACAATTGGCATAAACAAGTCCACCAATTCTGCATCCGATTTTTGACGTAAATATTGTTGGTTAAACCATTTTGTTTTTTCAGGATCGAATTTAGCACCTGATTTATTTACACGTTCGAATGAGAAAAGATTAATCAATTCGTCTTTGCTCATAATCTCTTGATTCCCTCCTGGATTCCAGCCCAACAAAGCTAACATATTGATAAAGGCTTCAGGGAAAAATCCGCTTTCGCGATATCCTACGTAACTCTCTTTTGTGCGTTCATCATACCAATTTAATGGGAACATTGGCAAACCCGATTTATCACGCTTACTTAATTTTCCATTACCATCAGGTTTTAAAATCAATGGTAAATGTGCTAACAAAGGCATTTTATCTTCCATTCCTAAATAGCGATAAATTAAAACATGAGAAGGTGCTGAAGGCAACCATTCTTCACCACGCACCGCATGTGAAACTTCCATTTCAATATCATCCACGATATGTGCTAAATGGTACGTTGGCATTCCATCACTTTTCAACAATACTTTATCATCTACTTGTGTTGAGTTAACGACAACCCAACCACGGATAATATCATGGAAACGAATTTCTTCGTTACGAGGAACTTTTAAACGAATAACATAAGGTGTTCCTGCATCCATCAGTTTTTTTACTTCATCTTCCGATAAAGTCAAGGAGTTACGCATTGTTTGACGTGTAACTGCATTGTATTGAGGAGCAACAACTTTTGCTGCTTCCAAACGCTTACGCATAGCATCCAAATCTTCGGATGTATCAAATGCATAGTAAGCGTGTCCAGCAGCCATCAACTGGTCGGCATATTTTTTATAAATACCTAATTCTTTACGTTCACTTTGGCGGTATGGTGCATGTGGTCCATCACCAAAACCAACCCCTTCGTTAGGTTCTATTCCACACCATTTCAAGGAATTAATAATATACTCTTCTGCACCATTCACATAACGTGTTTGATCAGTATCTTCTATACGTAGGATAAAATCTCCTCCGTGCTTCTTTGCGAATAAATAACAAAACAAGGCAGTACGCACTCCACCCATGTGTAAACCACCGGTTGGACTTGGCGCAAAACGTAAACGAACTCTTTTATTTTCCATGGTATTTTTAATAATTTTGCAAAGATAATGGTATATTTAAAACCAAATCAAAGAAATAACAGCATTCGCGTGAAAAAATCCGCCATTTTAATCCTATTTATAGCGTTATTCTTTAGCCAAATTACTTACTGTTTTTCGCAGGAAAAAGAGTTAATCAATTTCTTTAACAACAACAAGGCCGATACTGTTACCTCTCAAGTAATGGACCTATTTGATTTATACAGCGAAAAGGACTCCATCAAATTAAACTGGATAGCTTCCAAAATCAATAAAAAAGAAGGAAAAGTATTATTTTACAATAGCTTAGGGGAAAAATATTATGCAGTGGATGCCTACAATCCTGCACGTTATTATTATTCAAAAGCGGTAGAGCTTGCTAAACTTACTTTGAATAAAAAATTGATTGCCGATCAACTGAGTTCGCTGGGTGATATTTATCGATTACAAGATCAAAACACAATTGCATTGCAACTCATTTTTCAAGCAATGTATCTGTACAAAGAAATTGATGACAAACAAAAGCTAGCGCATACACTAAGCTTAATTGGTGATATTAATAGATGTATTGAACAGTATACAGATGCATTAAAATATCTAAATGAAGCGTTGGAAATCTGTAATAAGAATGGATTTATTAAAGATGCAACATTTTGTTACAGTTCAATGGGTGCAGTGTACCAAGCCAAGAAGGAGTATGAACAAGCATTAGTAAGTTATAAAAAAGGTCTTGATATTGCCCATCAACTTAAGGATAAATTGCGAATATCTGATTTCAATTACTCTATTGGTGATTTATTAGTTGATCAAGGAAATATAAACGAAGCAATTACCTATCTTAATGAAGCAATTAAATTGTGCATTGCAAGTGATGATAAATTTAATTTAACCTATTGTTATATTGGTAAGTGCAAAGCGTATTTAAAACAAAACAATTACAACAAATCCATTGAAGAAGGGCTCAAAGCAATTAAACTGAGTCAAGAAATTGATGTAAAAGGACTTGAATCGGATGCATCAGAAGTTTTATATCAAGCCTATTTTAAAAACAATGATTATAAGAATGCCTACCAGTACCTTAAAGTATTAAATGACAATAGAGACAGCACTTTAAATACACAGCAAATTAAAGAGCAAGCACAAATTGAAATTACATTTAAAAATTCCTTTAAAGAAAAACAAGATAGTATCTTAAGAAGTTTACAACAACAACAGCGCGAAATAACTTACCAAGCGGAATTAAAACAACAAAAATTATTTGCAATTGTCGGAATTGTTGGATTGATTATGGCAGTAATTATTGCACTTATTGTATACCGATTCTATAAAAAAGAAAAAAAATCAAAGCACATTATAAACAAACAAAAAACACTCGTTGATGAAAAGAACAAAGAGATTTTAGATAGTATTAATTATGCTCAAAAGATTCAACAAGCCATTGTTCCTACTTCAAACGAAATAAAAACAGCTTTCCCAAATAGCTTTTCCATCCTTTTACCAAAGGATATTGTAAGTGGTGACTTCTATTGGATTTCCAAAACGGATGATTATGATTTTGTTGCAGTTGTAGATTGCACTGGGCATGGAGTTCCTGGTGGATTTATGAGTATGCTTGGGATGGCGATGCTAAATGAAATTGTAAATGAAAAAAATATTTTAGAGCCTGCTGATATTTTAGATGTACTTAAGTTAAAAATTATTCTAGCATTGAGACAATCTGAAAATATTAATGAAAACAGGGATGGAATGGATCTTTCCATTGTTCGTATTAATAAGTCAAAAACAGAGCTCGTATATGCTGGTGCCAATAATTCTTTGTATTTAATAAGAGACGAAATCTTTAATGAATACAAAGCAGACAAGCACCCTATTGGATTCTCTTTTGACAATACACACCAACAGTACAACCAAAAAATAATACAGTTAAAAAAAGGTGATTTAATCTATATGTTTACCGATGGTTATCCCGACCAATTTGGTGGACCACAAGGAAAAAAATTCAAATACAAACGAGTAGAACAATTATTAAAAGATATTCATCGGTTGTCCATGGATGAACAACAGTTGATGATACTACAAACACATACTGATTGGAAAGGACAACTTCAACAATTGGATGATATTTGCTTTATGGGAATTAAGATTTAATCGAGTTATTAATATTTAATACATTTGCACCCGAATATTTTAGCACTTTTTGAAATGCAGTTACTTACACCACAGAATTTTAAAGATTACGAATTAATTGATGTTGGAGGGTTTGAAAAACTCGAACGTTTTGGACAGTATATCACTATCCGACCTGAGCCACAAGCTGTATGGGATAAAACACTAAGTAAAAATGAGTGGGAAAAACGAGCACATATCAAATTTGTTCCTCGATCAAGTTCGGCTGGGGAATGGAAAAAATTGAAACAAATGCCCGATCAATGGCAAATTCAATATAAAATCAACAATTCAGAGGCTGCCATTAAATTCCGTTTAGGACTTACTTCATTTAAACATGTAGGTATTTTCCCAGAGCAAGCAAGCAACTGGGATTTTATTTATGAATCCATTAAAATGATAAAAGCACCTCAGCCCAAAGTGCTAAATTTATTTGCATATACTGGAGGTGCGTCCTTAGCAGCTAAAGCTGCTGGCGCTGATATTACACATGTTGATTCTATTAAACAGGTAGTAACCTGGAGTAAAGAAAACATGGAAATTTCGAACTTAACAAATATTCGTTGGGTAGTAGAAGACGCGTTGAAATTTGTAAAGCGTGAAGAAAAACGTGGGAATAAATACAATGGAATTATTTTGGATCCACCAGCATTTGGTCATGGTCCAAATGGTGAGAAATGGAAATTAGAAGACAATATCAATGAAATGATAGAAGGGGTTTTAAATCTGTTGGACGATAACGAACATTTCTTGATTTTAAACGCATATTCTCTTGGATTCTCCTCATTAATTATTGAAAATTTATTAAAGAAGAAAGCAGGCAAACATTTAAACATTGGCGAATTGTACCTTCAAGCTACTGAAGGCAACAAATTGCCATTAGGCGTTTTTGGCCGATTTAGGAATTTTTAGACCTTATCTTAATTATAAAAAAAGCCCGCTAACTGCGGGCTTTTTTTATTTTACAATGGAATATTTCCATGTTTTTTTCGAGGAAGCTTATCTACTTTATTTTTTAGCATTCCGAATGCTTTTATCAATTTTTCGCGTGTGTCTTCAGGTTTTATTACCTCATCCACATAGCCCCTTTCGGCAGCACGGTATGGATTTGCAAAGTGCTCAATGTATTCTTTTTCTTTCTCTGCTAATTTTGCAACTGGATCACTTGATGAAGCAATTTCATTTTTAAAAATAATTTCTGCTGCTCCTTTAGCTCCCATCACCGCAATTTCTGCCGATGGCCAAGCATAATTCATATCAGCCCCAATGTGTTTACTATTCATTACATCGTATGCTCCACCATAAGCTTTACGAGTAATAACAGTAATACGTGGAACGGTTGCTTCACAAAATGAATACAACAATTTTGCACCATTGGTAATGATTCCATGCCATTCTTGATCAGTACCTGGTAAAAATCCTGGTACATCTTCAAATACTAACAATGGAATATTAAAACAATCACAGAAACGTACAAAGCGTGCCGCTTTGGTAGATGAATTAATATCCAATACACCAGCAAGGAAAGCTGGTTGATTGGCAACAATACCTATACTTTTACCACCTAATCGCGCAAAACCAACAACAATATTTTCTGCATAATTTTTATGTACCTCTAAAAAAGTATCATTGTCAATTACTCCAGCAATTACTTCACGAATATCGTATGGTTGATTTGGGTTTTCTGGAACAATTTTATTTAACTCAGGTCGCTTTTCGCTAGCTGCAAGTTCGTATGGAACACTTGGTGCATCATCCTCACAATTTTGAGGCATATAACTCAACAATGCTTTGATATTATTGATACATTCAATTTCGTTTGCACACGAAAAATGAGTAACACCCGATTTTGTTGAATGTGTGGATGCTCCTCCCAATTCTTCAGAAGTTACTTCTTCATGAGTAACGGTTTTAACAACATTCGGCCCTGTAACAAACATGTACGAAGTGTTTTCCACCATCATAATAAAATCGGTAATTGCAGGAGAATAAACAGCTCCACCAGCACATGGTCCCATAATGGCCGACAACTGAGGAATAACCCCAGATGCAAGTGTATTACGATAAAAAATATCGGCATAACCACCCAACGAAACGACACCTTCTTGAATGCGGGCTCCACCACTATCATTTAATCCAATCAACGGAGCACCGTTTTTCATTGCCAAATCCATGATTTTGCAAATTTTTTCGGCATGCGTTTCTGATAATGAACCACCAAAAACAGTAAAATCTTGTGAAAATGCATATACCAATCGGCCATTGATTGTACCATAACCAGTAATTACGCCATCACCCAAATATTTTTCACGCTCCAATCCAAACTCCGTTGAACGGTGCGTTACAAACATTCCAATTTCTTCAAAACTACCTTCATCCATTAAAAAATGAAGGCGTTCACGAGCCGTTAATTTTCCTTTTTTATGTTGTGAATCAATTCGTTTTTGACCGCCACCTAATTGTGCTTCGGCAATTTTTTTATCTAATTCTTGAATTTTCTTTTCCATATCTTTAAAATACTATCGCGTTCATTTTAATACTTCCAAAAGTAACAAAAAATAGACGTTCTTTTTTATTTTTTTAACTTTGAATAAAATCAATGAAAATGAACATCAATCTAGATAAAATAGATTTAAAAATATTGCGTACGCTGCAAGAAAATGCAAAAATCACCAATCTTCAACTTTCCAGCGAAATTGGTCTTTCGCCTGCACCAACATTGGAGCGTGTAAAAAAACTAGAGCGACAAAAACTTATTAAAGGCTACCACGCTCAATTAAATGCCGAAATGGTTGGGATAGGAATTTCAGCCATTATTCAGATTACACTAACACGCCAAATTGAAAATGCAATTAGTAATTTCAAAAAAGAAATAATTAAAATTCCTGAAATTATGGAATGTTATCAGGTAACTGGTAATGCCGATTATGTAATTACAGTAATGTTAAAAGACATGCGTGCATTTGAAGAATTAATCTCTCAAAAGCTTAGTAAAATGGAGGAAATTGGACAAATGCAAACAATGGTTATTTTATCTAAAATAAAAGATTCTAAAGTATTACCTCTGAATTATAAAAATGAACATTGAAGAACTAAGAGATTATTGTATTTCAAAAAAAGGAGTAGAAGAAACGACACCTTTTGGTCCTGATACGCTTGTTTATAAAGTAATGGGGAAAGTTTTTTTACTAACTGGCCTGGATTCCCCATCACTACAATTCAATGTTAAATGTGACCCTGAAAAAGTTATTGAACTGCGTGAACAATATCCTTGTGTTATTCCTGGCTACCATATGAACAAAAAGCATTGGAACACCATTTTAGTAGATGGATCAGTACCCGAAAAATTGGTTTTTGAATGGATTGATCACTCTTACGATTTGGTTGTAAATGGACTAACACAAAAAGATAAAAAGCTACTAAAAGATTTGTAAGCAGTGTATATTGCAATTAAGTAACTTTGCATAAAACTTTTAAGATGTCAAAAATTGTCCGTTATTTTATTCAAGGTTTAATTATCACTGTTCCTGTTGGAATTACAGCCATTGTAATTTATAAGGTTTTTGATTGGGTACGTTCCTTATTTTCTATGTTTGGAACAATTGTTAGTCCGGGAATTGACCCATTCATCATTTTAGCAACAGCAGTTGTGCTTATCTTTTTAATGGGCTTGCTTGGTTCTTCCATTATCCTACAGCCATTATTTTCATTATTCGACAGTACATTAGAACAAACACCAGTTGTTAAAACGGTGTATGGTTCAATTAAAGATTTTATGTCGGCTTTTGTTGGTAGTAAAAAACGATTCAACAAACCTGTATTAATTACCATCAACAAAGAAAACAACATTCAACAATTAGGATTTATTACAAAAGAAGATTTATCAGAGTTGAAAATTAGCAAAGGTACCGTTGCAGTATATGTTCCTTTATCGTACTCCATATCCGGGAATTTATTGATTGTTCCTACCGACCACATTACAGTCGTAGATGCTTCTTCAGCCGAAGTAATGAAGTTTATTGTTTCGGGTGGTGTAACAGATATTGACGATAATTAGTTGCTTTGGCTAAATTTTTGCTTAACTTGTACCATCAATCATAAAAATTTGAACTATGAAAAAAATATTTACACTAGCATTAGCTGTTTCAATTGGAATTAGTGCATATGCGCAAAAAATAAAGATAAAGGAATCTAAAGAAAATATTGGTGGTGGTAATAACAATGCTCTGGTTGTTACCATTTATGGAGTTGACCCTTCTGATGCAGAAAAGGAATTTAAATCCATTATGAAAGAACATGGTGGCAAAAGCTCTACGAAAGATGGAATTTTTGTTGATAATGCTACAATTAAAAGTATGGGAAACAATACCATTGATGTTTATGCAAAAGCATTAGGTTCAAAAGGAGACAAAGAAATCACATTTGTTGTTGCATTTGATTTAGGTGGTGCGTTTTTAAATTCAAGCGATCATAAGGATCAGTTTAAAGTAGCAGAAAAATTAGTAAAAGAATTTGCAACTAAAATAACTAAAAATGCTATTTCGGATGAATTAAAAGACGCAGAAAAAATCAAGGAAAAACTAGCAGACGATCAAGCATTGTTAGTAAAAGGAAAAACGGCCTTAGAAGAAGACATTGTTGATTACAAAACAAAAATTGCAAAAGCAGAACAAGATATCACAAAAAACATTGCTGATCAACAAAAGAAAAAAGCAGAACTTGAAGCTCAACAAAAAATAGTTGATGAGATAAACACAAGATTAAAAGCGGTTGATTAACCGCTTTTTATTTAATTAAGTTTATACATTTTACCTGGTAATGACTTAACAACACCTGAAAATTCTAGGGTAAGAAGCAAACTAGAGACTTTACTCATTGTCATTTTTGTTGCAAAACACAAATCATCAATGTTTGTTGATTCATTTGCTTTTAATGCACTAACAACAACCTCTTCTTCAGGTTTTAATTCAATAAATAATTGTTTTTGAAAAGGAGCATTGGCTTTTTTAGATTGTTCCCATCCCATAATGTATTCAATATCAGCAGCACTTTGAACCAGTGCTGCTTTGTTTTGCTTAATGATGCTATTGCACCCTTCGGATGTTGAATCATTCACTCTTCCCGGGAAAGCGAAAACATCTCTGTTATAACTATTCGCTATGTCCGCAGTAATTAAGGAACCTCCACCCAATTTACTTTCTATTACAATGGTACAATCTGCCATGCCCGCAACAATTCGATTTCTGCTCGGAAAAAATTCTGGATTAGGCTGCGTATTACTTATAAAATCGGTTAATAACCCTCCATTTTCAATCATTTTTTCGGCAATTGATCTGTGTGCTGCAGGATAAACTTTATCTAATCCATGCGCAAAAACACCAATTGTTTTTAAATTATTGTCTAATGCCGCCTTGTGCGCACAAACATCAATTCCGTATGCCAATCCACTTACAATTAATGGATTTAAATGCGCCAAATCCTTAATCAATTTTTCGCAAATTGATTTCCCGTATTCTGTTGCTTCACGCGTACCAACGATACTAATTACGTATTGTTGATTAAAGTCTGCATCCCCTTTAAAATAAAGTAATATTGGGCTATCTTCACAATGCGTTAATCGTTTTGGATAAGCTGCATCCAAGTAAAAAATTGGTTGAATTTTGTTTTTTTCTATAAACAACATCTCTTCTTCAGCACGCTTAAAAACAGTTTGATTAATAACTGCAGCGGCATTCATTGTGCCTATACCTGGTATTTTTTCGAGGGAGCCCTTCTTTTCTTTAAAAACAGCTTCAACACTTCCACAATAAGCTACAAGTCGCTTTGCTAATACATCTCCAATAGATGGAATTAAAGAAAGGGCAATTTTATATTTTAAGCTGTCGGACATACTTTTTTAAAAGAAATATTTTTTTTACATTGCACTATAGTTAAAGCAAATGTATAAATAAGAACATTTATTTAAATGAAAAAAATACTTACTCCATTATTTTTTATTCATGCAATAGGTTCCTTGTTTTCGCAACAAGCAGCATATGTAAAAGGAAAGGTTTCTGATTCAAAAACAAAAGAAACCATTGTTGGATCATCCGTAGTTGTAGATGCGTCTTCAGGCACGACTACCGATATTAACGGAAGTTATTTTTACGCAACCACAGCTGGCAAACATAAGCTAGAATATAAACTAGTTGGCTACAAAACGTTCGTCAAAAATATAGATGCCAAGGAAAACGATACATTAACACTGGATGTTTTATTAGAACAAGATTCCAAGCAGCTGGATGTAGTTGTTGTATCTGCTGGACGTTTTGAGCAAAAATTAGGTGATGTAACCGTTTCGATGGAAGTACTAAAACCACAGTTAATTGAAAACAAAAGCATTCAAACAATTGAAAATGCAGTTGATCAGGTGCCTGGCGTAAATGTGATAGATGGACAAGCGAATATTCGTGGTGGCAGTGGATTTAGCTACGGAGCAGGAAGCCGTGTTTTGTTGATGGTTGATGAGATGCCAATGCTTACAGCTGATGCGGGCGATGTTAAATGGAGCTTTTTGCCAATAGAAAATTGCGAGCAAATTGAAGTTATAAAAGGAGCCTCTTCGGCATTATTTGGTTCCTCGGCATTAAATGGTGTAATCAACTTTAGAACTGCTTATGCTAAAGATGAGCCTGAAACGAAAATAAATATTTATGGTGGATTCTATGACAAACCAAAACGCAAGGAACTTGTATGGTGGCAAGATGGAAACCCAACCTATGCTGGTACGAATATTTACCATGCTCAAAAAGTAGAACAGTTGGATTTGGTAATTGGCGCTAACCTTTACAGCGATGATGGTTATAAAAAATTAGAAACAGAACAACGTTACCGTGCGAATATTAATTTGCGTTATCGTTTCAAAAAAATAAAAGGGCTGTCGGTTGGTGTAAATGCAAATACAATTCGAACAAAAGGAGGATTATTTTTGATTTGGGTAAGTCCCGACTCCGCATTATATCCAACTGGTGGCGATTTAAGTCATTACACAACCTATAGAACAAATGTGGATCCTTACATAACTTATTATACCAAAAAGGATGGAAGACACACATTAAGAACACGTTTTTATAGAACAAAGAATTTAAATAACACCAACCAAGAATCTACTGGTGATGTATACTACAGTGAATATCAATATCAAAAACGATTTAAAAATGAATTGGTATGGACAACAGGTATTGTATACAACTACAATGAAGTAAAATCTGGAGCGATGTATGGAAATCATTATAGCAACAATATTTCTGGTTATATACAATTGGATAAAAAATTCTTTAAAAAATTAAATGTATCTCTTGGATTACGTGGAGAATATTTTAAAACAGATACTGTTGAAACTAAAGAAGATGTATACTTATTACTTGATAAATCAAAACCACTTGCGAAACAATCGAAAGTGAAGCCAATTACACGTATTGGTTTAAATTATCAAGCTTTAAAAGCAACATACGTTCGTGCTTCTTTTGGCCAAGGATTCAGATTCCCAACCGTAGCTGAACGTTTCATCAGAACAAGTGCTAGTGGACTAGAAATCTATCCAAATAGAAATCTAACACCTGAGACTGGATGGAGTGCAGAAATTGGAGTTAAGCAGGGAGTTCGACTTGGCGAATGGAAAGGATATGTGGATGTTGCTGCTTTTTGGACAGAGTACACCAACATGATGGAATTTACATTTGGACAGTATGCAGCTCCAAAACCTCCTTACCAAACAATTGCTGATTTAGGAATTGGATTTCAATCGCAAAACATTGGAAATACTCGAATTTTAGGGGTTGATTTTTCGGTAATGGGCCAAGGAAACATTGGACCTATTAGTATGACTACCTTATTAGGTTATACTTACATTGATCCTCGTCAAACCGATTTTGATATTGCTGTTGATACTGCTAAAAACACTTCAAAAAACAATTTATTAAAGTATAGATTCCGTCATTCTGGGAAAGCGGATATTGAATTAGGATATAAAAAATTTAGCTTAGGTTTTAGCATGCGCGCAAATAGTTTTATGGAAAATATGGATTCGTTTTTTGAAGACAAAAACTTTTTTCCTGGCATGAAAGAATATCGTTCGGAACATGATAATGGGGACGCAGTATTTGATGGACGCATCGCTTATCAAATCCATAAAGTTGCTAAAATTTCAATTATCGTAAACAATGTTTTTAACCGTGAATACGTTAGCCGACCTGCTGATATGCAAGCCCCTCGTGTATTTGCAATGCAATTAACTGTTAAACTATAATAAAATTATGTCAGTAATTAGACCTATTAATTTCAAAAAATGGATTGACGATAATCGTCATCTTTTAAAACCACCTGTAAGCAACAAAGTTGTTTACGAAGACACAGAATTCATTGTAATGGTAGTTGGTGGACCCAACTCACGAAAAGATTATCACTACAATGAAAGTGAAGAATTTTTCTACCAATTAGAAGGGGATATTACAGTTGTAATTCAAGAAGAAGGTAAAGCTGTACCTGTAGAAATTAAAGAAGGAGAAATCTTTTTACTGCCACCTCGTATTCCACATAGCCCAGGACGTGGCGCAAACACGATTGGTTTAGTTATGGAACGCAAACGTAGAGCAGATGAAAAGGATGGTTTGTTGTGGTTTTGTGAAAAATGTAATAATAAACTGTATGAAAAATATTTTTCATTAACGAATATCATGACGCAATTCCAAGAAACATTTGCTCATTTCTATGGAAGTAAAGAATTAAGAACTTGCAATAAATGTGGTCATGAAATGGAACCACCTCCAATTGTAAAATAAAACGAATAAAAAAAGCCGAGAAAATTTCTCGGCTTTTTTTATTCGTTTTGTCCCGTCCTGAAATAAGTTGTCACTCAAACAACTAAAAAGATGGAAATACGCACAGAACACAATCAGAAACGAAGTCAGCGAGATTACAGTTTAGCCTTTAAATTACAA
>JBIIOB010000218.1:0-4522 GCA_044337125.1 Bacteroidia bacterium | reverse complement strand
ATCGTTTACACCAGTACTCCATTGGTATTGATTTTCAATATTGGATGAAAGAGTTACACTTCCACCAACACAAAATGCTGTTGGTCCACTAGGGGTAATAACCGGTGATGGAAGAGGTACTACTGTTACAACAACTGTATCTAAGTCGATACAACCATTTGTATTGGTAATGGCAACATAATAGGTGGTAGTTGTTGTTGGGGTAGCAATAGGATTTGCAATGGTTAAGTTGCTCAATGAGCCATCATTTGGTAACCAAGCATAACTAACAGCACCAATTGCAGATGAGTTTAATTGTGCACTTGCTCCTAAACAAATGGTGGTATCTGCTCCAGCATTGGAAGTTAGTTGGCAATATTTAATTGTTTCATAATCTTCATTAGTTCCAGAACCTTTGCTCAGCCCGGAAATATAAATATTTCCAATATTGTCAATCGCAATTGCGGCTGCTTGATCGGCATTGTTTCCAGTTCCATTGTACTTTGTAATCCATTCTTGGTTGCCACTTACATCATATTTAATAGTTGTATAATCATTGTTAGAACCAGTAGTAAAACTATAACCAGTAATATAAATTGCTCCTGTTGCATCAGTTGCAATTCCTTTCCCTTCGTCATATCCATTGGATGCACCATTGTGACGTTGCAACCACAATTGTGTTCCTGCATTATCGTATTTAATAGTTACAATGTCTTCTGCTGCAGTTAATGCACCTACACTCTTCCCAGTTACAATTACATTTCCTGAAGGATCCAAAGCAATTGCATTGGCACGATCAAGGTCGTTTCCAGTTCCATTATAGGTTTGAACCCATTGTTGAGTCCCAGTTGAATTGTATTTTACGGTTGCGTAATCATAATTTGTTAATACATTTTTTTGGCTATATCCTGTAACATAAACATTTCCAGTTGCATCAACCGTGATTGCTCTTGCTTCATCGTATTTAGAATCAGTTCCGTTATATTGTGTTGCCCATTGTTGTGCACCACCTGTGCTATACATGATGGTAATGTAATTAAATCCATTGCCAGCACTGATGTATGAATATCCAGTGGTGTAAGAATCACCAGAAGTAGGATTTACATAAATTGCATAGGTAGCATCAATATCTCCACCGGCACCATTGTAACGGTTGGCCCATTGTTGAGTCCCTGCAGCGTTATACTTAATTGTGGTTGCAGCACTATTGGAGCCACTTCCATCGCTAGTTCCAGTTACATATACATTTCCTGAATAATCTACTCCAATATCCCATGCTTCATCAGTACCGTTAGTGGTATTGTTATAACGAGAAGCCCATTGTTGAACACCTGCAGAATTGTATTTTACTGTTGCATAATCAAAACCTGTAGTTGCATTTCCATAGCTCCATCCAGTAACATAAACATTCCCGCTCGTGTCAACTGCAATTGAATGTGCCTCATCTAAACCATTTCCTGGTCCGTTGTATTGAGCTACCCATTGTTGGGTTCCACTGTTGTCATATTTGATTGTTACATAATCAAAGTTTCCACTTGTGCCTTGGCCTAATCCAGTAACATAAACGTTACCAGCCGCATCAATAACCATATCTTCTGCTCTGTCAATGTTGTTTCCAGAGCTAGTATACCTTGCTTGCCATTGGATATTTACTTGCGCAAATGTTTGTGCCGAAAATATCATTAAAAAGGCAGAAATTAGTAGAAAGTTCTTCATGCTAAATATTAAAATTGTTTAGTCAAAACTACTGTTTTTTATCACAAGAATATCAATTTATCAGATAAAAATTTGTGTAATGAAAAAAATTGCTACATTTACCATTGAATAAAAAAGAGTTTTTATTGATGAAACAACGATTTTTACTACTATACTTTTTATTGATTTTATTCCCAGCAACAACATTTGCTACGCATATTGTTGGAGGGTCATTAACATACGAGCAGTTAAGTGGTTCAACCTACCGTGTCACCTTAAAGCTTTACCGTGATTGTAAGCCAGGAAGTGCAGCCTTCCCAAACCCTGTTACCATTACAATTCGTAAGAATAATGGAACAGCACAAACTTCAGTAAATATTCCATTTACAACATCTTCTTTAGTTCCTCCAAACATTGATACATGTGCTGTTAATCCAGGTATTTGTTTGGAAGAAGCCATTTATACTACCATTGTATCCGGACTGCCTCCAGGAAATGGTGGATATCATATGTATTATCAGTATTGTTGTAGAAATTCAACGTTGCAAAACATTGTCAATCCATTAGCAGCTGGTGAAACATGGTATGCACACATACCTGAGAATGCTTCTGTTATTTCTAATAGCAGTCCTAAATGGGTGAATCCTCCTCCAGTTTTTGTATGTCAAGGAAACAATATGAGTGTAAATCACAGTGCAACGGATGCAGATGGTGATTCATTAGCTTATTCATTGTACACACCTTATACTGATCAAGCAATTACCTACCCAGGAAATGTATTTACTACACCAACTGTTACATGGGCAAGTACCTATGGCGCTAATAATCCCTTAGATCCAGCAACTCCTAATTCCTTAACTGTTAGCTCAAGTGGAATTATTAATGGCGTTCCTCCTTCTTTAGGCCAGTTTGTGGCAGGTGTACGTTGCGAAGAATGGAGAAATGGTGTTAAAATTGGTGAGATTCTGCGTGATTTTCAGTTCAATGTAGTGAATTGTCCTCCTTTGGCTGTAGCAAGTTTTAATTCATTGGGTGCTTGTAATGGAACTTCAATTTCATTTTTAAATACAACTACACCAGCAGCAAATTCTTATTTCTGGGATTTTGGTGATGGTTCCACCTTAGCGGATACTTCTAATGCTTTGAATCCAAATTATAATTATCCTGCATTAGGAAATTATACAGCAATGCTCATTATCAACAAAGGAACTCCTTGCGTGGATACTGCTATATTGCCTGTGAATGTCTCCTTTATTCAAGCTAACTTTATTAATGATGGTCCTGCTTGTAAAGGTGTTCCTGTTAATTTTACAGATACTTCCAATGTTGATCCTAGCACCACAATTGTAGGTTGGGATTGGAATTTTGGTGATGGAAATACATCAACATTAGAAAATCCGGTTCATCCATTTAATGCAGGTGGAAATTACAATGTTTCTTTAGTTGTTACTTCTGCAGCTGGATGTAAGGATACCATTTTCTTCCCGGTGGGAATTCAAGGATTACCTATTGCAAATGCAGGTAATGATACCATTAGTTGTACAAACAATGCAACCATCGGTTTAGGCGGGACTATTTTAAATGCTGGTGGTGGTATCTGGAGTGGTGGAGGTATTTTCAATCCTAGCGACTCAACCTTAAATGCTACTTATACACCTTCTGCATCTGCTATTGCAAACGGTTCTGATACTTTATTTTTAATTTCAACAAGTAATGCTTTATGTCCAGCAGATACAGATCAAGTAATAATTAGTTTTTATGCTGGACCAACTGTGAATTCAGGAGCAGATATTTTTGTTTGTAAAGACACTGCTTATGTTCCTGTTTGCGCTGCAGTGACAGTTGCATCAGGTGGCGCTTGGCAAACAACAGGTACTGGTGTATTTACTAATCCAAACTTATTATGTACAAATTATACACCTTCTACTGCCGATAGAAATGCGGGAAGTGTAATACTATTTTTGACATCCACTGGTAATGGCAATTGTTTGGCCTCTCGAGATTCCGTAACTGTCATTTTTACGCCTACACCAGTTGTTGCTATTACTTCAAACGATGCCTCTTGCCAAAGCAATCCATTATTGTTAGGTGTTGGTACCACCACTGGTTCTGGTATTTGGACTTCAAGCGGAACGGGTACATTTGTTCCAAATGACACAACATTAAATGCAGTTTATTTCCCTAGTGCTGCTGATGATGCGGCAGGGTCGATTACTTTGGTGTTTAGTTCTACCAATAATGGTGGATGTAGAGCAACCTATGATACAATTGATGTAACACTTATCCCTTCACCAACTGCGGTTTATACCAGTACTTTGGCTTGTCCATTTGTACCAATTGTATTTACCGAAGCTAGTACAGCAACAGTAGGAAGCGTTACCGGATGGAATTGGAATTTTGGTGATGGTAGTCCAATTAGCACAACACAAAATCCAACTCACCCTTATAGTGCAGGCGGTCCTTATACTGTTACCTTGGCCGTTGTATCAACTAATGGATGCGTGGATACCTTATCACAAGTAATTAATGTTTATTATCAGCCAAATGCTGGATTTAATGCAAATGGAATTTGTGTGAGCGATGGAACAATTTTCACTGATACCACTTCTGTTGTGAATTCAACAATCACTTCTTGGAATTGGAATTTTGGTGATTCTAGTAGTTCAACTACTCAAAATCCAAGTCATAATTATCCTACTAGCGGAAATTACAATGTAACATTAACTGTTCAATCTGCTCAAGGTTGTTCGGATACTATTGCTCAAACTATTGGAGTATTGGCTGGTCCTACTGCTAATTTCAATGTGGATGATGCTATAGCTGAAAAAAATCAAGTGGTGGATTTTTA
>JBIIOB010000217.1:0-4534 GCA_044337125.1 Bacteroidia bacterium | reverse complement strand
ATGGATATTGCCCATTTTTTTGTAGGCATCTACAACCCCTTGAGCCACACGGTCACAACGTACAATACCACCAAAGATGTTGATCAAAATGGCTTTTACGTTAGGGTCGCTTAAGATGATTTTAAATCCTGCTTCAACAGTTTCTGCATTAGCAGTACCTCCTACGTCTAAGAAGTTAGCAGGTTCGCCACCGCTTAATTTAATAATGTCCATAGTGGCCATTGCTAAACCAGCACCATTTACCATACAACCAACGTTACCATCTAATTTAACGTAGTTTAGGTTATGTTCACCAGCTTCAACTTCTGTTGGATCCTCTTCAGTAACATCACGCAATGCAGCGTAATCTGGGTGACGGAATAAACCATTACCATCAACTGTTACTTTAGAATCTACTGCGATGATTTTATTGTCAGATGTTTTTAATACAGGATTGATTTCAAACATTGAAGCATCAATAGAATCGTATGCTTTATACAAAGAAGCTACGAATTTGGTCATTTGCTTCAAAGCTTCACCAGATAAACCTAAGTTAAAAGCAATTTTACGGCATTGGAAATCGCGTAAACCAACTTTAGGATCAATTTCTTCTTTAAAAATTAAGTGTGGAGTATCGTGTGCAACTGTTTCGATGTCCATACCACCTTCAGTTGAATACATGATGGTGTTACGTCCTTTTGCACGGTCAAGTAAAACACTCACATAAAATTCTTTTGTAGGAGTTTCGCCAGGATAGTAAACATCTTGTGCAACCAATACTTTATTTACTTTTTTACCTTTTTCACCAGTTTGTAATGTAACCAATGTATTACCAAGGATATTTGTAGAGATTGTTTTTACATCGTCCAATGATTTTGCTAAAGCAACACCACGTTGTTCTGTACCTTTAATCTTCCCTTTACCACGTCCACCAGCATGGAT
This sequence comes from Bacteroidia bacterium, assembly GCA_044337125.1. GTDB lineage: Bacteria > Bacteroidota > Bacteroidia > 2-12-FULL-35-15 > 2-12-FULL-35-15 > 2-12-FULL-35-15. The sequence continues at coordinate 3,613 of JBIIOB010000217.1, read as the reverse complement.
TTGTGATTTAATAACCCACCAACCAGTACCGGTTTGTTTTTGTAATTCTTTTGCAGCTTCAACAGCTTGCTCAGGAGTATCAGCAACAATACCTTCTTGGATTGCAACTCCAAAACCTTTTAAAATGGCTTTACCTTGATATTCGTGTATATTCATAACTAGATGTTTGTTTAATTTTTAGAGAAACCAAAAGTATGTTTTTTATTGGTCAATACAAATACTTGTGAAGAATTTTAAATAAAAAAATCCCTCATCTTTAATGGATGAGGGATTTTTTAACCTTATGATGAGGTCAATATTATTTTTTAGTGTAACGGTTACGGAATTTATCAACGCGACCAGCTGTATCAACCAATTTAACTTTACCAGTATAAAAAGGGTGACTCATGTGAGAGATCTCCAATTTTACAACTGGATACTCATTTCCATCTTCCCATTTAATGGTTTCTTTGCTATCTACGCATGATTTAGTGATAAATGCGTAATCATTACTCATATCTTTAAATACTACTAAACGATAGTTTTCTGGGTGAATTCCTGCTTTCATTTTTATTCTTTTTTTAAATTTTACAACCGATAGTTTTCAAATCGGGATGCAAAGATAATTATTTGTATTAATTCTGCAATTTTTAATCAAAAAATTTTTACTTTCTCTTATCTCCTTATATTTGCGACATGAAAAAGAGCATTTTCAAAGTTTTAGCCAAAATTAACAAGGTAATCCTGCCCAAATACTACAATCGCGACCTAAAAGCGCTAAAAAAGTGGGAAATGGCTATTGTTGGTTATAAATACTGGGTTACCTGCAATGCCCTCGACTAATTTAGTCTTCCATTATTTGTACCCAAGCATCCTTCACTCCTGCTTCACGCGCTGTTTTTAACTTATTAACAGCCTCCTCTTTTGTAGCTGTTTTAAACATAAAAATGTAATTGAAGCCTTTTGGTCCGGAATATACCCAATCCGTTGTAGAATATCCTTTTGCTCTGAAACGTTTTGCTTCGGCCATTGCTAAATCCTGGTAAAAATAGGTTCCAATTACCACATAAAATCCTTTTCCAGGAGTTGAATTATTATTTACATCCTTAAACTCTGTCTTTTTGTTGGTCACAAATAAAACGCCATCCTCTGATTTACGATTTGGATTACCTTCGGTAACTGTTGCATTTTGATTGCCAGCAACAGCAGTATTTGAATTTACTGGAGCTTGCGCTTGTGTCTTAGCCTGTTGATCTAGTTTCTCCGATAATTCCTGTAATTTTTTATTGCTTTCTGCTAATTGAGTTTGCAAACTATCCATGCGTTTAACATAAGCTGCATTTTCCAATGCTTTTTGTTCTTCCACTTTAGTTTTCGCTACTGGCTCTTCTTGTTTTTTGTTTTTACCAAACTTAAAGTTCACCATTAATTCATGACTAGTTCCAGCATAATTAGCAATAGAACCAATAATGAAATCATAAGAATAACCTACATAAAATTGTTTGTGAACACAAAATCCAACATTTGCACCTACTGCATAATCGCTTTTATAAGTTGCTCCAACCCAGAATTTATCTTGCCAATCGAAATTGATGTTTCCATCGTATTGGAACGGTGTATTTGGAATAAAACGAACCAAACCTAATGGTGCGATTGAAATACCTTTTTCTTTATTGATAAAGAACTTGTATTTTAATGAACCCATGTAATGACGAGCTTGTGAATAATAGGCACGTACATTTTCATTATCTACGTAGTTCACTTTATTTCCAATCAATTGTGGAACAGCAGCGCCAAACTCTAATCCTTTCCATCCAAAAAGCAAACCTGCATTTCCATCAAATGTTGTTTTGTGTTCAACAGAACCAAACAATGTTGGATCGGCACTATTCTCTACCTGTGCTTTGGTATAATCAATGCTTTGGTCAAAAACGCCAGCAGAAACACCAAATCGTAAATACATATCTTCATTGATATTCAAACGGTACGAGTAAAACACATTCCCTCCTATTCGATTGCTTAATCCTTTGCGATCACTGATAATATTTAAACCTACTCCCACTTTATTTTCCATCAAGTTTCCATCCAACGAAAACACATTTAATTGAGGTGAGTTTTTAAAATCGGTCCATTGCGAACGACTAATAATCATTGCATTGGTAACTTCTGATGCACCAGTGAATGCTGGATTGTAAACCATTGGCTTGAAGAAATAATGGCTAAACATGCCAATTTGTTGAGCATTTGCAGCACCACCAACAACCAATAAGGATAAAATAAAATAAACCTTTTTCATACGCTTCAACAATTATTTATTTCTTAAAATATCAACTGAACCTTTGATAACCTTATCTGAATTATCAAACTTCAACACATAATAATACGTTCCATCAGGCAATTCAGCACCGTTGTATGTTCCTGCCCAATCATTGGTATATGCTTTTTTATTGTACACTTGATTTCCATAAATATTGTAAACGGTTACTTCATTATCTGGAAAATTTAATATGTCTTGTAAATACCAAAAATCATTGAATCCATCAGCATTTGGTGTAAATAAATTAGAAATCATTCCATTGTATTCCAACATGTTTACCGTTACAATTACCGTGTCGGCATTGATACAATTGTTGATATCAAGCACTGTTAAAACATAAGCTGTTGTAGTATTAGGAGTTGCTGCAGGATTAAAAACAGTAGCACTGCTCAAACCTAATGAAGGTACCCACAATGGAACACCTGAACCTGTACCATTTAAAGTAATGGTTTGTCCTTGTGTTATGGTTGTATCAGTTCCAGCACTTACTGGACTTGGTGCTAATACCGTTATTGCCACGTACGCAGCTGTGTCAATAGCACATACACCACTTTGAACAACTGCTTGGTACCAGGTTGATTGAGTTAAACCAGCATATACTTGTGACGTGTTTGTGTTCGTAATGGTTGTCCATGTTGCACCATTATCGGTTGATGCTAACCAATATAAAACACTACCTACATTTCCTGTTAAATCGAGTGTATCATTGTTTAAGAAATAACAAACCGAAGCATTTGAATTTATGGTTCCAGCAACTGTTTGAGGTGCAGAATAAACAGTTTCAACTGCTGATGTAACTGGAGGACATGCGCCATTTTGAACTGTAACCGTATACATAGTAGTTACTGGTACATTGGTGTAGTTTTCAGTAGTAGTCGTATTGGTAATTGGCCCCCACGTTAATCCACCATCCGTTGAATTTTGCCAGTTCACAACATTACCCGTATTTCCAGTTAATGTTAAAGTTCCTGTTGCAGGAATTCCGCAATAAATACCACCACCGGTTAATGTTCCAGCAATAGAAAGTGTACTAACATCTATTATAGCAGTTGCCGTTGAATCGGCTGGACAACTACCACTTTGAACGATTGCTTGGTACCAAGTAGTTTGAGTTAAATTTGTATACGATTCAATAGTTGTTGTGTTTGCAATGGGTGTCCATGTTGCACCATTATTTGTTGAGCTTATCCAACCTACAATCGTTCCTGTATTTCCTGAAAGTGTTAATGTTCCCGTATTTGATGAAATACAAACACCTGTAGCACCAGCTAATGAACCAGCAACGGTAGTTGGATCAACTACGAATGTAACTTGAGT
>JBIIOB010000216.1:0-4537 GCA_044337125.1 Bacteroidia bacterium | reverse complement strand
ACAATACCTAAACATAATGAAAGTAGAGGTCAAGAATATGAAGATTTCAAAGCAGAAAGAGCAGAAAGAGTAATAAATGAAGTGGCAAAAAAGTTTCCTGAATTAAGAGGTAAAATAAAATCATACACTACATCTACTCCACTAACTTATAGAGATTATATTGGGGCAAAAGATGGAGGTTTATATGGAATTGCAAAAGATTACCGCGATCCTTTGAAAACATTTATTTCACCAACGACCAAAATTCCGAATCTTTTTTTCACGGGACAAAATTTAAATATGCATGGAGTTTTAGGCGTAACTGTTGGAGCAATTAGAACCTGTGGAGTATTTGTGGGACAAAATTATTTGATTCGAAAGATAAACGAAGCCTAGTTTAAAACGTGTTTTTTATCTGGAAGTAAGTTTTCTAATGTCCAATCTAATCTTTTAACATTCTCCGCTTTTCTGAAAGCACAATTTATAATTGGACAAATTGGACAAGAACTTGGCAAACAAGGATCAGCATGAATAAAAAATTCAACCTCCCCTTCTAATTTTTCTTTAATTAAATTTTCAACAGCAGTAACTTCAGTGTGTGAATCTTCCAGTTTATCATACCAAGGCAAGGTAATATGTGCATCAATATGCAAATGTGCTCCATATTTTAACACACGAAGGTTATGCATATCAATCCATTTTTCTCTTCGGTTGTCATTTAAGATTTTAATCACTTTATCTAATTGAACGTAATCAGCTTCATCCAGCAAATTGTTCACCGACTCTTTCAATAACTTATAACCAGTATGAAAAATAAATGCCCCAAACAATATCGCAACTATATTATCTAACCAATAGAGTTTTGTAAAATAAATTACAATCAATCCTACAACTAAACCTATACTTGAAACCGTATCGCTCAATAGATGTTTCCCATCGGCAATCATTAAAGCTGAATTATGTTGTTTCCCTTTTTTCTTAAGGTAGGTTCCCATGAAAAAATTACAAGCACCCGCAAATACAGAAATATAAAGTCCAATATCTAAAGAATTAACTTGAGTTGGATGAAAAAATGCCATTACCGATTTCAAAATAATTGCACCGCCAGCAATTAGGATTAACCCGCCTTCAATACCTACTGATAAAAATTCAATTTTCCCATGTCCATATGGATGATTTTCATCTTTTGGCAATGATGCATAATAGATACTAAACAAAGCAAACCCACCTGCAACAACATTAATAATACTTTCTAAAGCATCTGTTAAAATTGCGTTTGAATGTGTTATTATGTAGGCAGCGAATTTAATTACCATCAAAACAATGCTAAAAATTAGCATCAAACGCATGGTTTTGATTTTTGTATTGTTTACTTCTGAAATCATATCGTAAACATATTAAATATAAGCCAATTGAAACCTGCTTTTAATCATAAAAAAGTAACTTTGGATAAAATTTAGGAAGCATGAATGAATTTTTTAAAGATTTAAAAATTATTGAACTGGCAAATGTGTTAGCCGGACCTGCAGTAGGTATGTTTTTTTCTGAACTAGGTGCACAAGTAATTAAAATTGAAAACAAACTAACAAATGGTGATGTTACAAGAACCTGGAAATTAGCTTCTGAGGACAAAACACTGAACTACTCAGCCTATTATGCATCTGTTAACTATAATAAAAAAAGTCTATTTCTTGATTTTACAATTGATACCGATAAACAAAAAGCATACGATTTATTAAAAGATGCTGATATTGTTATTTCAAATTACAAACCTGGAGATGATATAAAATTAGGATTTGATTATGAAACAATCAAAGAACTAAACCCCTCAATTATTTATGCACATCTAACTGGATTTGGAAAGGAAAGTAAACGAACTGCCTACGATTTGGTTCTTCAAGCTGAAACAGGTTTCATGTTTATGAATGGAGAAAAAGATGCTTTACCCCTTAAAATGCCTGTGGCATTGATAGATATTCTAGCTGCTCATCAATTGAAGGAAGGGATTTTGGTTGCACTCCTAAAAAAAATGAAAACAGGCAAAGGCTCGGAAGTAACAGTTTCATTATATGATTCGGCAATTGCTTCTCTAGCTAACCAAGCTAGTAATTGGCTAATGACAGGTTATAATCCAATTGCAATTGGCTCAAAGCATCCTAATATCGCACCTTATGGAGAATTATTTGATACAAATGATCATCAAAAAATTGTATTAGCAATAGGTAATAACAAACAGTTCGAACTATTATGTAATACTTTGAACTTGAATGAACTCATCCTTGATGATAATTATGCAACTAATACCAACAGAGTTAAAAACAGAAGCGAACTTTTCACTATTTTAAACACTGCCATATCAATTCATTCTTCGGTTGAATTAATGAAAATATTTATTGAAAAAGATATCCCAGCCGGAATAGTAAAATCATTGAAAGATGTTTTTTCTGAAAAAGAAAGTGAAGGGCTTGTCTTAACCGATGAAAATGAAGCACTTAAGATTATTTCAAAAAGGGTAAAAACTGCAGTTTTTAATGTTAAGTAAAGATTACTAACATATTGTATTTCATAAGATTACACCAATCTTTGATTAATACATATTTTTTTTATATTTTTGCTAAAATTACAGCATTAGAAACACATGCATAAAAGAACTATACTACTCCTTCTTCTTATTCTACCATTTATGGCTAACGCCCAATACAAAGGCGCAAAACGTAAAGGAATTAGAAAAGAATACATAATAGGTATTGGAGCAAGTAATTTTTTAGGCGAATTGGGAGGTGCCAACCAAATTGGGACTAACTTTGTAAAAGATTTGGAATTTACTGCTACCCGCCCATCATTTGCTTTAGGCATGCGTTATAAATTTGCCAAAAGATGGGCAGTTAAAGGTGGGTTTCACTATCTATTATTAAGTGGAAATGATAAATTAACCAAGGAACCATTTCGTAATAACAGGAATTTAAGTTTTCGCTCTCACACATTTGAACTTTCTGTTCAAGGTGAATTTTATTTTACAAAAGAACAATCAGGACATATTTACAAAATTAAGAATGCAAAAGGAATGAAAAGCTATGACTACCAAGGCTATATTTTTGTTGGTATTGGTGGCTTCTATTACAATCCTCAAGCAAAATATAGAGGAAATTGGGTAAATCTTCAACCTTTAGGCACCGAAGGTCAAGGTTTAGCAGGTGGTCCAAAAAAATATTCAAGAGTTAGTATTTGTATTCCATATGGTATTGGTGGTAAATATGCTATCAATAAAGAATGGGCAGTTGGTTTAGAATTAGGAATTCGTAAAACGTTTACCGATTATATTGATGATGTTAGCGGTGTTTATTATGATAATAACGCTATTTTCCTTGCTAAAGGAGAAACAGCTGCAGCACTGGCAGATCCTTCTTTACTTAACTATCCTGAAGAGCTAGGTGGAAATTCAACAATATTTAGACAAACTGCTGCTGGTCAGCAACGTGGTGACCAGACAGACAAAGATGCTTATATGTTTTTGAATGTTACAGTAAGCTATAAAGTACCAAGTAAACGCAAAACACGTTCTAAATTCTAATACGTGTTATCACCACAAATAAGAATTATTGAGCCTCAATCTCCACAAGAGTTTGAGGCTTATTATTTAGTGCGATACAATATCCTTCGAAAGCCTTGGAACCAACCATTAGGTTCCGAAAAAGATAATAATGAACTTGAGAGTATACATGCAATGGCGGTAAATGAAAACAACGAGGTTTTAGGAGTTTGTCGGCTTCAGTTTAATTCAAAAACAGAAGCACAACTGAGATTCATGGGTGTGACTGATGAAGCGCAAGGACTTGGAATTGGTAGATTATTAATTGACTACATGGAGCACAAAGCAAAAAATCATGGTACAAAGACCATGATTTTGCAAGCACGTGATAATGCAGTTGATTTTTATAAAAAGTGTGGCTATTCAGTAAAGGAAAAAACCTTTTTATTATGGGATTTGATTCAACATTATTTAATGACTAAAGATTTATAAAGCTGGCAATGCTTTCGCTCTACTTTCTCCAAAGCCAATTCTTACACCATCTTTCTCACAATATCCTCTAATTATTACAGAATCATTATCATTTATAAATTTACGCTCAGTTCCATCACTCATTTTTACAGTTTTTGTGCCTCTCCAAGTAATTTCTAACATAGAACCAAATGAGTCAGGTGTAGGTCCGCTTATTGTACCCGAAGCCAACATATCACCTACATTCATATTACAACCATTTACCGTATGATGCGCCAATTGCTGCTCCATTGTCCAATACATAAACTTATAATTGGAATGAGATACGATTGTTTCCTGAGCATTTTCTGGTTGTATGAACACATCTAATGTAATATCAATATTTTTATCCCCATTGTATTCCAGATAAGGTAATACTTTTGGATCTTGCTTATAACCAGCAACTCTAAATGGCTCCAAAGCTTCTAATGTAACTATCCAAGGAGAGACTGTTGATGCAAAATTCTTTGCTAAGAATGGCCCTAATGGAACATACTCCCATGTCTGAATATCACGAGC
>JBIIOB010000215.1:0-4551 GCA_044337125.1 Bacteroidia bacterium | reverse complement strand
TAGTAATTCTGGCGCAAATGATGCATTTGGAACTCCCTTCTCAGACGTTGATGCACCGAGATCTAAAATGGAGGCCATTGGTTCTGCAAAACTGCAGGAAGCCATGGATCGAATTTATTATGACACCTATGATGTTACATATTACGCAAATAAAGAAGATTATTTGGCTGGAAAGAATGGTACATATTTGGGTAATGAATCTTCCAAAGAGGATGCATTGGGTTTAGGCGAAGCTGTAATAAAATTGAAAAATGAATTAAATTCTTTGGGCTCACAAACTGATTTATTTGCAGGTCCAGGTGTTCAAAAATTAGGAGGCATATTGGACTTACCAAATTTATTGACTCATTATACTGCTGGTCAAGGACGTAATTATTTTATCAGTGAGTCAAGTTTTAAGGAATTAATTTCAGAACTAAATGTTAATAATAAAATTAAGTTTGATTCTAAAACTATCTCAAAAGCACCTGGTAATTCCGGATTATTTCAGATTGGTGTAAGTGCATATGGAACAAGTTTTGAAAACGCTGTTGGATATGCAACACTTTACTTTAATAAAAATGGAATTGTTGGTTATTCCGACTGGTGGAATTTTAATAAATCTAATAAGCGATCTGTCTGGGGTGAAATTAAAACAAGAATTGGTAGTGCAATTCCTGGTGTGCCTTTTTGGGTATTATATGGGCAATATCCTCCTTTAAATGAAATCAACCAACAATAAATAGAATATGAAGAAAATTATTTTAATTGTAATCTCTATATTATCTTTAGTTGTGATTATTTTGGTATACAACAATGATAAAACATTTGTAAAAAAAAATCTTGAAAATTACACCGGGATTGAAAAATACATTGTAAAATGTTCATATTATGATGAAGAGCAAAGCTATATTGAAATTATTATTACCAAATCTGACAAGGAAAAATTATTAAAAAAGTTGAAATTTGATTCCACTTTTGATCTTTTAAAAGGAAAAGTAGAATGCCAATTTATTACCCCGTCATCAGATTTTATATATCATATTCAATTTAACGATTCTGACCCATATGGCTATCAAATTTGGGGATTAGAAAAAAATGGAAATACATTTATTCTATTCGATGCATATGGAAATTAAGTTTCTATCAGTGAAATAGGATAATTATTTTCTTTAGGAAATGTCTTTAATAATACATTGAAAATAAAATCATTTCACAATCGTAACATTCCCACTTTCAATAATTCTTTCACCATCGCAGAAGTAGACTTCTAATTGGTATACAAAAACATTGTTATTCATTGGCATACCTAAATAGGTGCCATCCCAGCCTTTTTCGAAATTTTCTGTTTCGAATACTAATTCGCCTATTCGGTCATAAATCTGAAGTTTAAATTTATCAATACCGAGTCCATGAAAGAATAAGGTGTCATTTACATTATCTCCATTGGGAGATAATCCCGTTGGAACAAAATGCGATTTAATATTTTCAACTGTTATGTCAATTGTATCTCTTGAAACACATCCATTAGGACTTGTATAGGTAACCCAGTACTGTTGACTACTATTTGGGCTTACTGTGGTATTGGAACAAGTGATGCAACTATTGAAGATTGCTGGACCCCACAAATAGGTTCCATCTGCTGGACTTGCAGCTAAATCAGCTTCTTCACAGCTTCCAATTTGGGTAGGTCCAGATATTGTTACTGGAATATTATCTATAACTGCGATATAATTTAACTGCGTAATGGTATCATTTCCATACTGATTTGATACAATTAAAGTGACAGGAAACACGCCTGGAGACAAATAGCATATGGTTGGAGGAGTTTCTAGCGATGAACTAGAAGGACTACCGCCTGCAAATTGCCATAGCCAGCTAGTTGCATTGTTGACACTAAAATTTGTATAGCTAATGCAATTGTCAACACATATTTGATTATCACTTACACTAAAGTTAGCAGTTGGTGGTAAGCACGTATTAACTGTTATGGAAATCGAATTAGAACTTCCTGGATTATTGATCACGCAAGTTTCATTTGAAAGCAATACCAATGTTACAATATCATTATTTACCAATGTAGAGCTAGATAAACTGGAGCTATTGCCACCTACAGTAATACCATTGATTTGCCATGTGTATAATGGATTTGAGCCTCCATTGGTGGATACTGAGGTAAATTGCACCATATCTCCAGGACAAATGACTGAATTATTTGCTGAAATTGAAACGCTTGGTGATAAATTTGGATTAACATAAAATAATAAAGAATCTGAAACAATATTATTACTTGCTAAACAATTTAAACTAGAAGTTAATATACATGATACAAAATCCCCATTATTTAAAGTACTTAAAGTAAAACTATTGGTATTTGTCCCAACATTAATTCCATTTATTTGCCATTGAAAAATAGGGCTTGTACCCGAATTCGTCACAACAGCATTAAAAGTAACTTGAGTGCCAGCACAAATAGTATCATTGCTAGTAGTATTGATGTCTATTGTGGGAGTAGAATTTGAATTGACAATAAAAATGATTGTATCCGAGCTTGCAGAGCAACTAGCAGAAGTCGAACCAATACAATAGATTGAATCATTGTTAGAAAAGGTTGCAGAAAGAATAGAATCATTAGCGCCTATAAGATTTCCATTAAGGAACCATTGATAATTAATGCTGATTGTGGAGTCAGGATTTGTTGAATAAACCAAAGTGGTATCTCCAAAGCAGAAATTATTATTTGATGTAATTATATCAATTGAAATAGAGTCTGGTGAGTTTATTTCAAAAGTATCTGTTACTGAGCAACCATTTGAATTGGAAATGGTTAAAAAATATGTGCCAGATGCTAGGTTCTGAATGGTATCAGTGCTTTGTCCGTTACTCCAAACAGCAGTTACAGTGTTTATTGGTGCTTGAAGCGTATAAAAAGCGGAGCCATCATCAATATTATAACAAGATGTATTTTGAGTTACTATATCAAAATTAATTGGTGGGCAAATAGTAAATTTTGTAGCAAATCCATCCTCATAAATTGTACTATTAAATGATGAAATTACAGAATCAATTACATTAGTTGTTATATCAAAATCAGGAGATCTAGTAACACCCGTTAGATATAGATCCGTTGAATTCTTTTGGGTAATGCCATATCCAAAATCAAAATTATCTCCTCCAAAATAAGTTGAATATTGAAGGTAAGCACCATTAGGTGATAATTTAGAAAAAAACACATCGTAAACGGAATCTAAATTACTTTGGAATGCATCACTTGTTGTTGGAAAATTCAATGAATTGGTATTACCAATTAAATAGGCTGACCCAAAATTATCAATATCGATATCAATAGAGAAGTCTTCACCGTTACCTCCCAAAAAGCTAGAATAAAGCAAAGTCGTGGCTGAAGGATTTAATTTAAAAACAAAACCCTCTCTTAATAATGTATCACCTTTTATTGTTTGAAACGCTCCAGTAGTTGTGGTAAAATCATTAGCAAGGGTAAACCCGGTAACATAAGCATTTCCTGATGCATCAACATCAATTCCATGACCCTCACTATTTACAGCCGGATAAGGCCCATCACCTCCAATGCAAGTAGAGTAAATAAGGTTACTGCCTGATTGATTAAATTTTGTAACAAAAGCACTCCATGCTCCACCTGATCCTGATGAATAAACACCTGGTGTAATAAAAGTCCCATAGCTTGCGGAATATCCTGTAATATAAGCACATTCAGATAAATCAACTGCTACATCATATGCAATATTTTCTGATCCTGCCCCCCCTAAATAGGTAGAATAAATCAAAGTACTTCCAGTAGGATTAATTTTTGTTAGAAAACATGTTGTTGTAAATGGACCAGGCACTGAAACTTGGTATGCACTTGGTGATATATCAAAATCGTTAGAGATTGTGCTGCCACAAACATATGCACATCCAATTTGGTCTATTGCAATCCCATTTCCCACTTCGCCTTCCGAACCTCCAAGATATGTAGCATAAATTAAATTTGACCCTATAGAATTCAATTTTAAAATAAAAACCTCAGCATTAAAAGGTCCAGGTGAGGATGGGACAGTCTGAAAAGCTCCAGAAGTAGTTGGGAAATTATCTGATTGAGTAAGCCCAGTAGCGTAAATATTGCCAATTGAATCGATTGCAATATCATTTAGTATATCAGTGCTATTACCTCCAATAAAAGTGTTAAAGATATAATTAGTCCCAGTTGAGTTTATTTTTGCAATATAAGTGTCTGGACCTAGATTTAATGAAGTTTGATATGCTCCAGGTGTTATTAGAAAATTGATTGCACTTGTTTTACCTCCAATATAGGCATTGCCTGTATTATCTGACTTAATTGTCATTGAGTTTTGATAGGAATCCCCCCCTACAAAGGTGGAATAAATTATTGGATCAATTATGAGTGTTTTGGATTTGTCATAATCTCCAATCTCAAAAAATAATTCATCACTATTAACTAATTTCCAAGTTGCTGCAATTTCTTTTTTTGATTCCAATTCATATACAAAAAGGTCCTGTAGCTGAATCTCTACTAATTCGGTTAAAAAGGAA
>JBIIOB010000214.1:0-4570 GCA_044337125.1 Bacteroidia bacterium | reverse complement strand
TCCAATCTCCAGCCATAATCAAATCCTAACAATCCAAACATTGGTAAAAACACTCTCACACCCACTCCAGCAGAACGGTAAACGTTGAAAGGATTAAATTCTTTCGATTTTTGCCATGTTTTTCCGCCTTCAGTAAATGCAAGCATATAAATTGTTGCTTGCGGATTTGTTGTTACAGGGAAACGCAATTCAGCAGTATATTTAGCAATTAACAAAGAACCAGTAGCTGGTGATAAGGATTGATCATCATAGCCTCTTAATGCAATAATTTCTCGGTTATTTAATGAGTAGCCTGTTAAACCACTACCACCTAAATAGAATCTCTCGAAAGGTGATTCACCAACCGTTTTATTATAAGAAGCTAAGAACCCAAAACCAACTGAAGTGCGTAATATCAAATTGCGTGCCTCTTTGCCATCAACCCCACGCTTATTGGTAATAGGAGTAAATACAGTTGCTGTTGCTTTGTATTTATGGTATTCAACAAATTTGTAGCGTTCCTTATCTGACATGGTTGGACTTGAATAATCTTTTCCATTAAAGAAAGAGTATGGAGGAGTCCATTGACCAGACAATGAAAACACCGACCCTCTAGTTTCGAAAATTGGTTTATCGACCGAGTTACGTTGTATAGTAGCTTTGTAATAGATGTTATTTGCGTATCCGTTACTGAATGAGAAAATCGAACCATAATTGTTCAATACATAGTATTGATAGTTCAATTCTTGGTACAATGTAAAATAATCATCAGGCCATTTCAAACGTTTACCCAATCCAACCGAAACACCTGTAATATCAAGTGAAGCTCGTTGAGGATTAGCAACTTTTACTCCTTCTGTATTGGTAATTGTTCTTTTCAATCCATTACTTTGAATAGAATAATAAGCAGTAACACTTAATGAATTTGGCTTTCTACCACCCAACCAAGGTTCTGTAAAGGAGATGTTATAAGATTGAAAGAACAATCCATTTGATTGTGCACGAACACTTAAGCGCTGACCATCACCGGAAGGCAATGGACGCCATGCATCTTTTTTAAAGAAGTTACGAGCAGAGAAATTGTTAAAGGAAACACCTAATGTTCCTACAACACGTCCTCCACCATAACCACCAGAAAGTTCAATTTGATCAGAAGGCTTTTCTTCTACTGTATATTCAATGTCAACGGTTCCATTTGCTGGATTTGGTGTAGGCACCACATTCATTTTCTCTGGATCAAAATATCCTAATTGAGATAATTCACGTTGTGAACGAATAACATCTGACCTACGGAATAATTGCCCTGGACGAGTTCTGATTTCACGCATGATAACTCGATCGTTGGTTTTGGTATTTCCAACAATTGTAATTCTATTAATAGTTGCTTGTTTACCTTCATAAATACGCATTTCAATATCAATGGAATCGCCATTCACCATGGTTTCTACTGGAGACACATTAAAGAATAAATATCCTTCGTCCATATAAATGGAGCTAATATCATTTCCATTAGGATTCATGTATAACTTAGAATCCAAAGTTTCTTGATCAAATATTTCTCCTTTTTTAATACCAAGTACATTCGTTAAATCCTTTGAAGAATATTTACTATTTCCTACCCAGGTAATATTCCTAAAATAGTATTTTTTTCCTTCATTTACATGAATATCAATGGTAATGAAACGTTTGTAATAGTTGGTATCACGTACAGTTTTGAAGCGTTTCACACTTTGCCAAAATAACAATTTCGAAGTTTTAGTTTTTTTAGGAGTATAATAATCTTGAGCAATCATTGGTTTTCCTTTTAGGATAAATGCCCAACTAGCCATAAAATGACGATGAGGTCGGAATCGTTTTGGAGTCCATTGACGATAAATAGAATCCTTTGTTATTTCAGCATCTCTAAATCCTTTTTGGTTGTATTTAGCAACAATGGTGCTTTTGTCTTTCTCGTAATTATCCTCATCAAACTTACCATCGTTGAAAGGATTCCACCAACGTCTACGTTTTGTTTCTTTGAATTTTCTACGGAGTTTAAATGTACCAACTGATTTGTTTCCAATAATATTAATTTCTTTAATTCTAACTTTCTTCTTTTTGTCAATGTTAATAAACATTACCACCACATTGTCCAATTTCTCTTCTTTCTTTAAGGTGATGTCTACACTAACATCTGAATATCCCTTTACAACAAAGAAGTTAGTTACCGTTTCTTTTGTAGAAGCTAAAACATTATCTGTTATTACCTTCCCTTTTACCAATTTAATTTTTTCACGTAAATCATCAGCTTCACTTTTGGTAATTCCTTTAAGTGCAAACTTGGATAAGCGTGGACGCTCTAAAACAGTGATATCAATAAAAATAAATTTACCTTGAACTTTATTAGCGGTAATTTTTATATCATCAAACAATCCTTGTTTCCAAAGATTTTCAATGGCAGTAGAAAATTTATCACCTGGTACTTGCACCTTATCTCCGATGCCCAATCCTGTTAATAATACAATTACATTTTTATCAAAATGCTCTGCACCTTTAACATCAATTCCACCAATTTCGTATTCTTTTGAAATAGTAAAATCAATCACTTCGCTGGTATCTCCTCCAATGGGAAGCACCTGCGCATTCATGGAAAGCGAGAAAATAGCAAAAAGAAAAAATAATTTTATTTTAGTATACATACGTTTGCTTAGGATATTAATTGCTCGCTAGTTTTTCCAAATCTTCGCTCACGGTTTTGATAATCAATAATGGCCTCATAAAAATCTTCTTTCTTAAAATCTGGCCAAAATTTATCGGTAAAATATAATTCGGCATAAGCCAATTGCCATAATAGGAAATTGCTAATACGATGTTCGCCACTAGTACGAATCATTAATTCAGGTTCAGGGATTGTTGCTGTACAAAGATGTTGATTAATAGTTTCTTCAGAAATTTCAGCAGCCGTCAATTCTTTACGTTCAATTTTTGCAGCAATTTCTTTTACTGCATTTACAATTTCCCAGCGAGAGCTGTAGCTCAATGCTAGAACCAATGTTGTTCTATTATTGTTTTTAGTTGCTTCAATTGCTTCTTGCAATTCATTGTAACAATCTCCTGGTAAACTTTTTAAATCGCCAATTGCTTGTAAACGAATATTGTTTTTGTTTAAGGTTGGTGTTTCAGCGTTTATGGTATGAACAAGTAATTGCATCAATGCAATCACCTCCTCCTTTGGTCGGTTCCAATTCTCGGTAGAGAATGCATAAAGGGTAAGGTATTCAACTCCTAATTCAGCAGCAGCTTCCACGGCATCACGAACAGACTTTACTCCATTTTCGTGACCATAGATTCGTTCTGCACCTTGCTGTTTAGCCCATCTTCCATTGCCATCCATAATAATTGCAATATGCTTTGGCAATTTAGACAGGTTAATTTTTTCTTTCAAACTCATTTTTTATATACGTCTTTACAAAGACGAGCAAATACGTTGTTTTGTTACTATTGAACACCTGGACAAGGTGGTCTTCTTTCTTTTAATTTGATTGTTAGCACTGCACCTACAAACGAATACCAATCTTTTGTTGTGGGATTACCACGTTGACGACCCACATTTGAAAAACTTGGGTCGGTTCCCTTGCTTGGGTCAGATAATATCGCAGCAGCTTCGCCTCTTGCAGCAGCCAACTTAACAGGATCATAATACGTTTTACTAACATCATCCAAATAATCGGTGAATGTTTTTCTCATACCCCATTCTATGCTAAGTCCAATACCTTTGGATAAATTTGTTCGGAATCCTACACCAAAAGGAATCGAAATCTGAAGTAATTTGTATTTCTTTTTTGAGGAGCCGCCATCTAATCCTTGGCCTTCGGTACCTAATGGTTGAAGAGGCACCCAATTCCCTCCAATGTTTCCTTGTGGGTTAAATTTAAATCCGGCAATTCCTAAAAACAAATAAGGAGAAAATTTGCGCTTTTCATTTCCAATCTGGTAATCCAAAAAATTAAATTCCAACTGACCAGAAAATTCAGTGATGGGTGACTTAAAGTTTAAATTTCGTTGATGAGCAGCATCCGTTTTAGCGTAGGCATCATCGGCCTGAACACTACCAAATAATAGATTTACACGTGCTGCCAAGCGATAGTTGATATTGTATCTAAAAACAATTCCACCAGCTGGTTTTGTAAATTGATTGAGATGACCAATTGGATTCAAATCTCCAATATAATAAGAGCCACCTAAGAACACGCCAATTTCAGCACTGCTTTTATTTTTGCTGTGCTGTGAAAATCCAATATTGGCAAAAACGAGGAATGCCAGTAGAACTATTAATCGGTTTGTTTTCAAATCTATAATCAATATGTATTTAACACAAAAAATGTGTTTTTATTGCTTTTTTACAACGGATAGCAAATATAGTGGATTTTTGCTTATGAAAAAGTGTTAATTATAGTTAATTACGCTTGTCCAAGCCCCATAAAAGTTTGTTTCGGATGGTATTAAAAAAGTGCTGATTTTCAAGCTTTATAAGATTGAGGTAAAAATCGGCTTTTTGAAGTACAATTTCATTTTTAGAATCAATCACTTCACTCTTAGAATCGAGTGATAC
>JBIIOB010000213.1:0-4584 GCA_044337125.1 Bacteroidia bacterium | reverse complement strand
CATTGTGAGGAATTGGTGTTACATCCATGATTTCAGAAACTTCGATACCTGCACCAGCAATAGTACGAATTGCTGATTCACGGCCAGCTCCTGGACCTTTTACAAACACTTTTACTTTACGTAAACCTGCATCGTGTGCAACTTTAGCGCAATCTTGAGCTGCTAATTGTGCTGCATAAGGAGTGTTCTTTTTAGAACCACGGAATCCCATTTTACCAGCACTAGACCAAGAGATAACTTGACCAGCATTGTTTGTTAAGGAAATGATGATGTTGTTAAAGGTAGCGTTAATGTGCGCTTGACCTACAGCATCTACTTTTACAACTCTTTTTTTAGCAGCTGCTTTAGCTGCAGTAGTTGATTGATTTTGTTTTGCCATTTTTTGCTTTTTAATGATCGTTAACTTTTCAGTTAACCGTTTTTTTGTTTATTAAAATTCCTTTCCTTGGTATACCCAGTATATCAGCAACACAAGGGGTGAGGACTACTATTTAGTTACTTTTTTCTTGTTAGCAACAGTCTTACGTTTTCCTTTACGAGTACGAGCGTTGTTTTTAGTTGTTTGACCACGTACTGGTAAACCAACACGGTGACGGATACCACGGTAAGAACCAATATCCATTAAACGTTTAATGTGTAATTGAACTTCAGAACGTAAAGCACCTTCTAATTTATATTTATCGTTTAGGATATTACGGATTGCTGTTAATTGGTCATCATTCCAATCTTTCACTTTAATGTTAACATCAATTCCCGCTTCAGTCAAAACTTTTTGAGCTGTTGAACGTCCGATTCCGTAAATATAAGTTAAACCTATTTCACCTCTTTTGTTGTTTGGTAAGTCAATACCTGCAATTCTTGCCATTTTATTTAATTAATTATGTTTTTAAAATTTTTATGCCAAATGCTGGACAAAATTATTTTTGTCTTTGTTTGAATTTAGGGTTTTTCTTGTTAATTACATACAAGCGTCCTTTTCTACGAACAATTTTGCAATCTGTGCTTCTTTTTTTTACTGATGCTCTAACTTTCATTTTTACTTTTTGTTTTTCAGCTTGGTTTAAGTACCAATCTATTATTTATATCTGTATGAAATTCTTCCTTTTGTTAAATCGTATGGCGACATTTCAACTTTTACTTTATCACCAGGTAAAATTTTAATATAGTGCATGCGCATCTTTCCTGAAATGTGGGCTGTAATCACATGTCCATTTTCAAGCTCAACGCGAAACATTGCATTTGACAACGCTTCAATAATAGTTCCGTCTTGCTCAATTGACGCTTGTTTTGCCATACTTTAATTATATAATTCTAATCTTTTAATCAAAATTCTAACGATTGTATCGTTTTGAACTTATTTTTTATTTTTTAATACTTCTTCTATAAAGTCAAAGCTAGATAAGATATCAGCTTTGGTTTTTCCTATTGCTAATGTGTGTTCAAAATGTGCTGAAGGTAAATTATCTGCAGTACGGATTGTCCACCCATCGTTCTCTTGAATAATTGTTCTTTTACCAAAATTAATCATTGGTTCAATAGCAATTACTAATCCTTCTTGCAATTTTAATCCAGTTCCTTTTTTACCATAATTTGGTACTTCAGGTGATTCGTGCAAGTACTTCCCTACTCCATGCCCTACTAATTCACGAACTACTGTAAAACCATTGCTTTCAGCATGTGTTTGAACCGCTTCTGCAATATCTCCAATTCGTTTACCAACCACACTCATTTCAATTCCTTTGTATAAGCTTTCTTTTGTAACTTTTAATAAGTTCAAAATTTCAGGTTTTACATCTCCAACTGGAAAAGTATAAGCTGAATCGCCAACAAATGTATTTTTTACTACACCACAATCCACTGATACGATGTCACCATCTTTCAATTCGTATTTTCCAGGGATGCCATGAACTACATGAGCATTTACTGAAATACATAATGAATTTGGAAATCCATTGTAATTTAAAAATGCTGGAGTTGCTTTATTATCGCTAATAAACTCAAATGCTATTTTATCTAATGATAAAGTGGTAACACCTGGTTTAATTGCTTTCGCAACTTCTGCTAAGGTTTTTCCAACAAGTAAAGAACTTTCTCTAATTAATTCAATTTCCTCTTTGGTCTTATAAAACAAATCCTTCGCCACGCTCTTTCGTTTTTTGTTTTATTATGCGTTTGTCATGCTGGTAGAAGTACGACCTTGTATTCTTCCAGATTTCATTAATCCATCGTAATGACGCATTAATAAATGACTTTCTATTTGTTGAAGTGTATCTAATACAACACCTACTAAAATCAATAATGATGTTCCACCGTAAAATTGTGCGAACTCTTGTGTGATGTCTAATTTAACAGCAAATGCTGGTAAAATTGCAATCACGGCTAAGAACAATGATCCAGGGAATGTGATGCGAGACATAACCGCATCAATAAATTCAGCTGTTTTTTTACCAGGTTGAATTCCTGGTATAAATCCGCCATTACGTTTCATATCCTCAGCCATTTGGTTAGGATTAACTGTAATAGCAGTATAGAAATAAGTAAAGATTACAATTAATGCTGCGAATGTTAAGTTATACCAAAAACCGTAGTGGTTAGAGAATGTAGAAACAAATCCAGTGATATTATCAGAACCTACTGCTTGTGCAATTGTTAAAGGAATAAACATAATTGCTTGAGCAAAGATAATCGGCATTACACCTGCAGCATTCACTTTTAAAGGAATGTATTGACGAACACCACCATATTGTTTATTTCCTACAATTTTTTTAGCGTATTGAACAGGTATTTTACGTGTTCCTTGCACCAACATAATTGAACCAACAATAACTAATAACAACAATACGATTTCGATTAACATCATGATTAATCCTCCACCTTCACCACTAACACGAGAACCGAATTCAGAGATAAATGCGAAAGGTAAACGAGCGATGATACCAATCATAATCAATAAAGAGATACCATTTCCAATTCCTTTGTCTGTAATTTTTTCACCTAACCACATTACGAACATTGTACCTGTAATTAAGATTAAAACTGTTTGGAACCACCAGAAGCCGCTAGGATCAAGTACAACACCAGCTTTGTTAGTAATCTGTGTTGCAATGTAACCAGGAGCTTGAGCCATGGTAATAACTACAGTTAAAAAACGAGTGATTTGGTTGATTTTTTTTCTTCCACTTTCACCATCCATTTGCATTTTACGGAAATAAGGCAATGCCATTCCTAACAATTGGATAACGATCGATGCAGAGATGTAAGGCATGATACCTAAACCAAAAATTGATGCACGCGAAAAGGCTCCACCTGCAAAAATATTGATTAAGCCAATAATGCCGTTATCAGCAGCTTGATTAGCTTGAGCTAAAGCATCAGCGTTAACACCAGGAAGTACAACGTATGAACCCAAACGGTAAATTAAAATAAAGCCAAGCGTATTTAAAATACGAGTTCTTAGCTCTTCAATTTTCCAGATGTTTTTTAATGTATTTATAAAGTTTTTCATATATCAATTAGGATTGCGTAAAATTACGCTTTTTCAATTGCTACTGCACTTCCACCTTTAGCTTCAATAGCTGTTTTAGCAGTTGCAGAGAATGCATGTACTTTTACTTCAACTTTTGATTTTAACTCACCACGACCTAATACTTTTACTTTGTCGTTTTTATGAGCCAATCCTTTTTCGATAAGGAAAGCCAAATCAATTGTTTCAATTTTATTGTTATCAACTAAACCTTGGATAACATCTAAGTTGATACCACGGTATTCAACACGGTTGATATTTTTAAATCCAAATTTAGGAACACGTCTTTGTAATGGCATCTGACCACCTTCAAATCCTCTTTTTGCAGAGTATCCAGAACGTGACTGAGCACCTTTATGACCTTTTGTTGAAGTTCCGCCTTTACCTGATCCTTGACCTCTACCTAAACGTTTTTTTGCGTTTTTTACGGAACCTTCTGCTGGTTTTAATTTACTTAAGTTCATCAATTATATTTTTTAATTTGTTGATTTGGTGAATTAGCGATTTAAATATTCTCTAAATCTCCGACTCAATTTTTCTCTATCTAATTATTCAATAACAGTAACCAAATGAGCTACTTTTTTAACCATTCCAAGAATTTGAGGTGTAGCCTCTTTCTCGATTGTTTGGTTCATTTTGGTAAATCCTAATGCACGCAATGTACGTTTTTGACGTTCAGGGCGGTCGATACCACTTTTAATTTGTTTTAATTTAATTGTTGCCATCTTATTTTTAGTTAAAAGTTTACAAGTAAAGTTCTACTGTTTTTCAACATAGAACCTGAACTATAAACTTATTTATCCGTTAAATACTTTTTCCATTGAGATACCACGTTGTTGTGCAACAGTAGCAGCATCACGCATTTTCATCAACGCATCCATTGTAGCTTTCACCACATTGTGAGGATTTGAAGAACCTTTTGATTTAGCCAATACGTCAGTTACACCAACGCTTTCTAATACTGCACGCATCGCACCACCTGCGATAACACCTGTTCCGTGAGCTGCTGGTTTTAAGAAAACAACAGAACCACTGAATTTACCAAGTTGTTCGTGAGGAAC
>JBIIOB010000212.1:0-4602 GCA_044337125.1 Bacteroidia bacterium | reverse complement strand
ATGAAAACCCATCTGATTTTAATCCAGAGAAGCTTGCTGGCTTAGGAGAAATCAAAACAAGAGTGGATGAAAGAGGTAACACCACCTACTCTATTGGACCATTTAAAAGTTTATTAGAAGCTGAAATATTTAAATATAAAGTGGCTGACAAGGATACATCCTTACACAATATTGTAGTAACGATATTTGACAAGGGACAACATAAAATTATCCAACAATACTATTCGAAAGAATATACTCGAAAGGATTACACCAAACCAACAGATACCAAAGTAATCAAGAAAAAGAATAACATAATTGCTTTAAACTCTGGTGAACCTTTAAACAATATACAAAAAGATGAAGGGAAATCAGAAATTTCTGGATTAACTTACAAAGTAGAAATTGGAGCAGTTGACAATCCTGCAGATTTCAAATTACAGTATTTAGAAAAATATGGAAAGATAGAAAGTAAAAAATATCCTGATGGCAAAACACGTTACACCTTTGGTCTATTTAAAACACTAGCAGAAGCTGAAGCTTTCAAAAAGTCTTTAGTAGAAAAAGAAGCAGAAGCTGCCAAATCATTTGTAACTGTATTTTTCTTTGGAGCTAGAAAAACATTGGAAGAACATTTAAATCCATGCAATCCAAATGCACCAACAGATTTTGCGTTTTTTGTTGGAAAAGATTTAAATGACAAGGCAGTTTATGCTCAACTGATTGAGCAAGCTGGCAACAATTGCGCTGAAGGTTTGACATTTAGAGTTCAAATTGGAGCTTACCGCATGCCTCAAAACTTTAAACATAAAAATTTAAACAGTTTAGAACCGCCACCTACATTAGTAACTCCTTATCCTGATGGTATCACTCGATTTACTATGCGTGAATTTACAACCATTAAAGATGCAGAAGCCTTCCGCCAAGAATGTATACGTTTAGGAACAACTGATGCATGGATAACGGCAATGTATCAAGGTAAACGAATGTTATTGCAAGAATTGATAGCAAATAACTTCTTCAATAAAAAGATTAACTAAAGTGTAAAAATTACAAAAAAAAAGGCGAGCATTGCTCGCCTTTTTTTTACTTACTTAAATATAAATTTCGTTCGGAGTAAATGTTATGGAAAAACTCATCTGTTAAATCATCAATGAAGTAGATAGCTTCACCAGTTGATTTCATTTCCGGACCAAGTTCCTTCGTTACCTCAGGGAATTTCTCATAGGAGAACACCGGAATTTTAATAGCGTACCCTTTTTTGCGAGGATTGAATTTAAAGTCTTTTACTTTAGCTCCGAGCATTACTTTTGTAGCATAATTTACATATGGCTCATCGTATGCTTTCGCAATAAAAGGAACTGTACGTGATGCACGAGGATTTGCCTCAATGATATAAACCACCTCATCTTTTATTGCAAACTGGATATTCAATAGTCCAACCGTTTTCAATGCGATTGCAATTGTTTTGGTATGTTGTTCAATTTGCTTTAATACATTCTCACTTAAGTCAAAAGGTGGCAATACAGCATAAGAATCACCTGAATGGATACCAGCAGGTTCAATATGTTCCATGATGCCAATAATGTAATTATCTGTACCGTCACAAATTGAATCCGATTCAGCTTCAATAGCACCTTCTAAGAAATGATCCAACAAAACTTGGTTTCCTGGATGATCTTTCAGCAAGTTAACAACATGTTGCTCCAACTCTTGTTCATTGATAACAATCTTCATGTTTTGTCCACCCAATACATAAGAAGGACGAACTAGCAAAGGAAAGCCTAATTCTTTTGATAATTCAACTGCTTGTTCGGCATCTTCAATAACACCAAATTTAGGGTAAGGAATATTATTATCTTTTAACAGATTAGAAAAACTACCTCTATCTTCTGCCAAATCCAAAGATTTATAATCGGTACCAATAATTTTTATTCCGTAACGCTCCAATTTCTCTGCAAGTTTCAATGCAGTTTGTCCACCCAACTGAACAATCACACCTTCTGGCTTTTCATTTAAAATGATATCATAGATATGTTCCCAGAATACAGGTTCAAAATAAAGTTTATCAGCAACATTAAAATCAGTAGAAACGGTTTCAGGATTGCAATTGATCATAATGGTTTCGTAACCCAATTCTTTTGCAGCCAATACACCATGTACACAACTATAATCAAACTCAATACCTTGTCCAATACGATTAGGACCACTACCTAGCACTACAATCTTTTTCTTGTCGGAGGCAATCGATTCATTTTCATCTTCAAAAGTACTGTAGTAATAAGGTGTTTTTGCTTCGAATTCCGCAGCACAAGTATCAACCAATTTATAAACGCGGTTTATTTTTAATTCACGTCTTTGGTTAAACACTTCACTTTCTAAACATTTTAACAAATGTGCAATTTGACGATCAGCATATCCTTTTTGTTTTGCCTCATATAATAAATCACGAGGCAATTCCTTCAAAGTATATTTCGAAATTTCATTTTCTAACAAAATCAACTCTTCAATTTGGTTTAAGAACCATGGGTCGATTCGCGTTAATTTTTGAATTGTTTTGATTGAAATTCCTAATTTGATGGCATCGTAGATATGGAATAAACGATTCCAACTTGGACGCTCTAAACTTTTTAATAATTCATCCTGATTTTTTACTTCGCGACCATCAGCACCAAGACCATTGCGTTTAATTTCTAATGATTGACATGCTTTTTGAAGGGCTTCTTGGAAGCAACGACCAATACCCATCACTTCTCCAACCGACTTCATTTGGAAGCCTAATTCACGGTTTGCTCCTTTAAATTTATCAAAATTCCAACGAGGAATTTTTACAATAACATAATCCAGAGTAGGTTCAAAATAAGCAGATGTGGATTTTGTAATTTGATTTTCTAATTCATCTAAGTTATAGCCTATTGCTAATTTGGAAGCAATTTTTGCAATTGGATAACCAGTTGCTTTACTTGCCAATGCCGATGAACGAGATACACGTGGATTAATTTCAATTGCAATAATTTCTTCTGAATCATCGGGATTTACAGCAAATTGAACATTACAACCACCAGCAAAATTTCCAATACTGCGCATCATTTTGATAGCAAGTGTACGCATCTTTTGATAGGTACTATCCGATAAGGTCATTGCAGGAGCTACAGTAATACTATCGCCTGTATGAACTCCCATTGGATCGAAATTTTCTATAGAGCAGATGATTGCAACGTTATCATTGCTATCACGTAATAACTCTAGCTCATATTCTTTCCAACCTAATACTGCTTTATCAATTAACACTTCATGTATTGGGGAAGTGTGTAACCCACGATCCAATAGTTTATCGAAATCTTCTTTTTGATAAACAACACTTCCTCCGCTTCCTCCAAGGGTAAAAGAAGGACGTATTACCAAAGGAAACCCGAATTTTTGAGCAATTTCTTTTCCTTCCAAAAATGATTTTGCAATATGCGATGGTGCCATTCCAACTCCAATCGATTCCATTCGAGCACGGAATTTATCACGATCCTCTGTAACTTCAATTGCATCAATATCAACACCAATCATTCGAACATTGTACTTTTTCCAAATCCCCATTTCATCGCACTTCATGGCTAGATTTAACGCGGTTTGCCCACCCATGGTAGGAAGTACTGCATCAATATCAGAATTTTCTTCTAGAATTTTCACGATTGATTTTACCTCTAATGGCAATAAATAGATATTTTCCGCAGTTACTTTATCAGTCATGATAGTAGCTGGGTTAGAGTTAATCAATGTTACTTTAATACCTTCTTCTTTAAGTGAGCGAGCAGCTTGTGATCCTGAATAGTCGAATTCGCATGCTTGACCAATAATGATTGGCCCGCTACCGATTATTAATACTGATTTTATGGAATTATCTCTTGGCATATAGCTTTATTGAAAATGATTACGAAATTATCGTTTTTCGACTGTTATTGTTTTGATTTTTTATAATAGGTTTTCAACATTTTAGGGCAAAAAAAATGCTTCTCAATTGAGAAGCATTTAATTATCTAATTTTCAAATTGAAACATTTTCAAATTGACTATTTATGTGTTTTTTCGTCAGAAACTGTTAATTTTTTTCTTCCTTTAGCTCTACGAGAAGCTAAAACTCTGCGACCATTAGCAGATGCCATTCTCTCACGGAAACCGTGTTTGTTAACTCTCTTTTTTCGTGATGGTTGGTAGGTACGTAATGCTTTCATTGTTTTACTTATGTTATGCCAAACGTGTGGCTAATTAATATTTTCTTTTCTTTAATTCGGGATGCAAATATAAACACTTTTTTTATTCTACAAACATTTTCTTTTAATCTTCTTAAAAATTAAGCATAAACCCTGATAAAATAGCTAAATTTGCCACCCAATCACTAATATATGGCAAAAAAAGCAACAAGGCATGAAGAGCTTCCAAAAGCGAAGCTTAACATGGATAATTTCAGAAAATCCATGCGTATTTTCAAATATATTGGAAAACACAAATGGAAGTTCTTTTTAGGGATGTTTTTTCTAGCCGGAACTGCTGCTACTGCATTGATTTTTCCACGTTTAATGGGTAATTTAATGGGGGTAATTGGTGGCAATGATAGCAAATCAACCATCACAAA
>JBIIOB010000211.1:0-4607 GCA_044337125.1 Bacteroidia bacterium | reverse complement strand
GTGTACGAATTTTATTTTCAGATAATGAATAAATGCGAGCTAAACTCATTTTATTTTCAGTGAGCGTTCCTGTTTTGTCGGTACAAATAACTGTTGCACTGCCAAGTGTTTCCACGGTTTTCATTTGTTTGACAACAATCCCCAGTTTCATTAATCGCCATGCACCTAAGGCCATAAAGGTGGTAAAAGCAACAGGAATTTCTTCTGGCAAAATACTCATCGCTAGTGTAAGCGCTTTTAGCAAGCTATCCAATACATTTTGACTTTGAAAATAATTGATTCCCCAAACCACAAGGAATACGATGGCACCTATAATCACCATCTTTTTTACAAAATTGTTAATTTGTAATTCGAGTGGTGTTTTTTCTTCAACAATGCTCTCTAGGCTTTTTCCAATTTTTCCAAGTTTGGTTTCATTACCAATAGCTGTTACTATTGCTATCGCTAATCCGCTAGCTACAGTTGTTCCTTTGTAAACAAATTTATCTTCTTTGTTTGCATCCTTAAAAACGGACATAGACTCACCGGTTAAAATAGATTCATTTACCGAGAAATCATTTGATTGAACAATTTCTGCATCGGCAGCAATGAATGTACCTTCTTCAACGATTAAGCTGTCTCCAATAACAAGTTCTTCGCTTTTAATTTCTATGATAGCACTTTCACGGACTACTTTGCATAAAGGTTGAGTGAAGTCTTTTAGCTTTTGTAATGCATTTCTGCTTCTTGAATCTTGGTAAAGTGAAATCCCTGCAACCAATACGATTGCTGATGCCAAGAAAATACCATCTCCTGTTTTTCCACTTATAAAATAGATGCTGGAAGCAATCAGCAGTAAAAGCACCATGGGTTCTTTTACTAAACTTTTTATTGCATCTAAAACGGTATTTTCTTTTTTGAACCTTAATGTATTATCCCCATGCTTTTTTTTTGAAGCCTCCACTTGATCAGCAGATAAACCTTTTATATTAAATTGGTTGCTAGGCATAGGTGATTTGATAATTGACTACTAATTTACGGCTTTTTAATTTGTTTAGCTTTGGAATAGTATGAACAAAAGCCATTAATAGTTGTAACTTCGTGAAAAACTATTTCCATCCCTTAAACTATGAATAAATCCAGTTACGAGCTACCCGAGGCTATTGATGCAAAAGAATCGGAGTATTTGTACCTCGATAAGTCAACTATTCGAGGTGCAGGGAAAGGCTTGTTTACTTCCATTCCTATATACAAGAATGAGATTATCGCTGTTTTTAAAGGGAAAATAATCTCAAACCAAGAAGCCGCAAGGAGGGCAAAACTTCATTTGGATGGTTATTTTGTGAGCATGCTGGATGGGACGATAATGGATTCAAAAGATGTACATTGTTTTGCTAAATATGCAAATGATGCAGAGGGTTTAGAAACAAAGAATTCAAAAAACAATTCCCATATCACAGTTGATGAAGAAGGGAATGTATGTTTGGTTGCAGTACGAAATATAAGAGCAAACGAAGAAATATTTTGTCCTTACGGGAAAGAATATTGGAAAAATTTCAATAGGAATAATCAGTAATTATTTCTTTCCATTGAATCGATATAGAAATATTCACCCAATACAAATGGCTGTGGTGATGAAAGTGATTTTTGTGCAAATGAACATAATGTAAAAATAAGTTCAAATAGAACGAGTTTGTTTTTCATTTTATTTATTCAATTTCAATATCGTATTTGTTTAAAAGGCCAGCAATTCCATTACGCGAAAATTTCGCTTTTTTAATGCGGTTGTTTTCTGGATCAATGATATAGTTATAGGATGTTCTGAAATCGGCTTTTTCAAGGATTGTCTTGTCGAAGCTAGCATTTAGTAGGTCACAATTGTCGAATGTGCTAGCGCTTAAATCCGCTTCTGTAAAATCTACTTCATGCAAAGTACAGTTCTTTAAGCGCATCTTTTTTAATTTCAACTTATAGAAAGAAGACAAATTATGTGTGCAGGAATCTACATGAATTTCAAATAAAAAGTCGTTGCAATTTTCGAAACGCAATCCAAGCATCTTACAATTCACGAATTGCACATTTCTAAAAGATGTTTTGGCAAGGACTGCCATGCTTAAATTACAATCTTTGAATTTGCAGGAAGAGAAAACCGCACCAGATAGATTTGCTTCCGAAAAGTTACAATTTATAAAATCGCAATGTTCATATTCGGCTATATCGATGGGTGTTTTTATCCCATCAATTTTTTCGAACGTTTTATCTTCAATGTAGTTACTCATTCCTTTTGATTCAAATCCTAACTATTATTGTGTTAAGTGTTTAATTATTGTCCGCAGAAGGACCGTAAGTTCCAGGTAGTGGTACATTTAGCAAACGTAAATAAACGGTTAGTTGCCCGCGATGATGGTATAGATGATTCATGCACCAAGTACGTACCACTTTTTCTTTCGGCATGGTAAAATAGATTTGTTCTCCATTACGCATAGTCCAAGGTTTTTGAAATTCAGACTCAGGCGTTTCTGTAAGTATTTTTTCTGCTTTTACAACTAAATCATCGTGTAATGCTAGAATATCAGCTGTTGATGCATATTCTTTAGGTGTAAAGTCGCCTTTTGAAAAGTCTAATTCATCATGAATTAAACATTCTTTCCACCAGCCACTAATTTCAGCCACATGAACACTTAAGCGTTTTAAGGTCATCGACTTTTCATGAGGTTTAAAATCGGCTTTTTCGAATGGAACGAGTGCTAACAATTTTCGTGTTGCTGCTGCTTCTGCTTTTAACTCTGCTAATAATTGTTGATTTAATGTCATAGTTGAATCTTATAAATTAAGTTTAATTTTTTATTAGTATTAGAGCCGAAAGTGTTAATTAGAGTCCGTTTTAAGTATTAAGGATATTATTAATACATGATACAGCCTAGTACTAAAAAATGAATGTATGATTAATTTGTGCCTTTGTGTTCCTGTTCTTTCCAGAAATCGTAAAAATTAAACCATTGTTCGGGATAACGGTGGACCATTTTTTCTACTTCTGAAATGTAATTTTGTAAAAGTTCTTTAACTGCTTTTTCTGTTTGCTCAGGTGTACGTGCACGTTTAACTTCAATAAGATCTGATGCAAAGAAATGATAATGTGTATCACTTTCTTTAACTGAAAACACAACAGATAATGGAACTCCAAATTTAGCGGCCATAATAAATGGTCCAGCAGGAAAGCTTGCTATTTTCCCTAAGAAAGGTGCTTCAACAGTTTGCACTCCATCGCGGAAACGATCGCCATGCATTACTACCAATTCGTTATTACTAAATGCATTGTGTAATTCTATTAAATGTCCCATTTCACCATCTTTAATGGCAATAATTTTCACATTTTTTTTCTTTTGCACACCATCCATGTATTTCTTAATGTTCTCTTGTTCATTTTCATACATCAGTATATTGAAATTGGTATTTAATCGGTTTAATAATTGCCCTGCAATTTCCCAATTACCAATGTGCGCACTAATTAAAATACCACCTTTGCCTAAGGCGGCAATTTTATCAAGCTTATCGCCACCTTCATGGTCGATCGTAAATTTTGTTTTTACTCCAGCAAGTAATGCTACTTTGTCTAAAATAGTTTGACCAAATAAATAGTAGTTTTTGTAAATTTTTAGGTAGGCAGTGGTTTTTTTATACTTAAGAACTTCATGAAAAAAGTAGAAGGAGGATTTGTTCGATTTACGGGCAAATAGGAAATAATAAAGGGCTACAAACCTTAGTACGATGTACGCAGGTTTTAGCCCTAAATGGTTGAGAATAAATACAAATATTTTATGACCTAAAACAGTTCCTTTCGATTTGCCTTCCCACTTTGCCATGTTGTATTTAGTTTGAGTTCAAAAATTAAATAGGTATGCCTAATTTAATTCATTGCTTCATTAAACGGTTATGCAGTTGCTTTTTCAGCTACTTTACGATTTACATAATCGTAAAAATCTTGGAATGTATGTATATTGATAAAATCTTCTGCAACAACTTTAAATCCGAAGTTACTTTCGATGATTACAACTAAATCAACATAGTCTAAGCTATCTAAATCTAATGTTTCGCGCAGGTTAGAAGTAGGGATAATCTTATCAGCATCTACTTCAAATTCTTCAACTAAAAATTCATTAATCTTGGAGATGATTTCTTCTTGTGTCATGATTTAATCTGTTTCTATAGTTATTTAATTTTTTTTACAATTAATGAGGAGTTGGTACCTCCAAATCCAAATGAGTTGGATAAAAATACATCAATATTTTTTTCCGTTGTTTTTGTTGCAATGTTCAATTTAGCAGATGCTTCATCTGGATTTTCGAAATTGATATTTGGAGCAACAAAGTTATTTTGCATCATAAGCATTGAATAAACAATTTCACTAGCACCAGCCATCCAACATTCGTGCCCAGTCATAGATTTAGTAGAACTAACCAATGGTTTTGTTTCTCCAAATACCATGTCAATCGCTTGTGCCTCTGTTCTGTCACCACCGGGTGTTGAAGTAGCATGTGCATTTATATAGTCAATTTCTGCAGCTTTTAATCCGGCTCCATTCAATGCCATGTTCAATGAACGTACTTGTCCGTCAACATTTGAATTGG
>JBIIOB010000210.1:0-4610 GCA_044337125.1 Bacteroidia bacterium | reverse complement strand
TGGTTAACTAATACTTTTTTCAGGACTAGTCATGATATATTGTATTAGTTAACCAGCTCGCCATTTACATATTTTTCTTCTGTTGCTTTTCCTTTTTCATCATAGTTTTTCCAAACACCATCTTTTTGATAATCGGCAACTGCTTTATTGTATTTCATTGCACCTTCTGATTTGATAGAACCATTTTCATAATATTCCTTTTTAGAATATACTTTTTTCTTTGGGTCAACCAATTCAAATAAGTCTTGCGGCTTTCCATCTTCTGCATAGGAGTTACGTTTAATTAAATACTCCATGCTTTTTGTGTTCTCCTCAGTATATTCAATTTGTCCGTTTTGGTAATAGTCTGTCCATATTTGTGCAGCCCCTTCGTAATAGGTTATATCCGATTTTAATTTACCATCAGGATAGAACAATTGTAAGTTAAAGCGTTTAAAATCTAATATTTTAAATGAACGTTCAATGTTCCCATTTTCATAAAAATTCTTATAAATTTTTAAATGCCCATCTTCGTAATAGCCTTTGTGTAATAGTTTCCCGCTTTCGTAAATATCTTCCATCCAACCTTGACAAGCATATCCTTTTTTATCATTTCGAACGGAATCACCTCCTGTTTGAAAATTCAATTTTTCATACATGGTAATGCCATATTCAGGGTCAACTACTTTGCTAGCATTGTATTTTGTTTGTTGTGGAATCTGCCCGAAAAACTGAGCAAAAGTAATTTTGCTAAAAATTAGAAAGGCTGAAAATAAAAGAATGCGTTTCACAAAAAAAGTAGTTTTAGTATTTTAAGTTTTTAAAGATAGAAAAAAAAATGATTCAAAAAAAACGCTACCTATTATTTGTAGGTAGCGTTAAATGTAAGATTTAAGTTAATTAGTGAATGCCTTTATCCGCCAAATAGCGTTCTGCATCCAATGCACCCATACAACCACTTCCAGCTGCAGTTACTGCTTGTCGGTAAACATGGTCCTGTGCATCGCCAGTAGCAAATACACCTGGGATATTGGTTTTTGATGTTCCTGGAATTGTTTTAATATAACCAGTTTCATCCATATCCAACCATCCTTTAAATATATCAGTGTTTGGTTTATGGCCAATAGCAACAAAGAACCCTGTTACTTTAATGTTTCTTTCTTCCCCTTTATCATTAACCAAGATGGCACCTTCAACAGTTTTACCACCGGTTATTTCTTTTGTTTGTGAATTATAAATTACTTCAATGTTTGGTGTATTTAATACGCGATGCTGCATTGCTTTTGAAGCGCGCATTTCACCTTTTCTAACAATCATATACACTTTTGTACATAATTTAGCTAGGTAAGTAGCTTCCTCAGCAGCAGTATCTCCTGCACCAACAATTGCTACATCCTGTCCTTTAAAAAAGAATCCATCACATACAGCACATGCTGATACTCCAAATCCATTTAAACGTTGCTCAGATTCTAATCCTAACCATTTTGCAGATGCTCCGGTAGCAATTATCACACTGTCGGCAGTGATAGTTGTTTTCTCATCAATCACTACTTTGTGAATAGGACCAGTAAAATCAACTGAAGTTGCTAAACCCCAACGAATATCCGTTCCAAATCGCTCAGCTTGCGCTTTGAAATCTTCCATCATTTGTGGACCATGAGTTCCTTGAGGATATCCAGGAAAGTTTTCTACTTCTGTAGTAATAGTTAATTGTCCGCCAGGTTGAAGTCCTTGATACATCACTGGTTTCATATCTGCACGAGCAGCATAAATAGCTGCTGTATATCCTGCTGGACCACTGCCAATAATTAGGCATTTTACATGTTCATTTTGTTCGCTCATAATAAATTATTCTAAAAATTAATTTCACAGCAAAACTACGATTTGTTTAGCCGATGTTTTTGTGATTTTATTCACAAAAGGTTAAAAACTTTTATCCGAAATTACTGCCCGTAAATAGTATCATACGTGGCTCCCATTCCAGCCCAAACTCCTAATCCGCCACCTTTGATATTAGATAAAACAGTAACAGGAGATGCAAATGGATTACCATTGCTACTCATTGCTGCTTCGTATGTTCTATAAAAATCCTGTGATACTTTATCCAAGGTGCAGAATCGGATGTAAATGGTATCACTGTATTTATAATAACCACGTTCTTCCTCAGGTTCGTCTTCATAATAGCTAGCTTCAGTTGGGTCATACGGTCTAAAGTAGGCAAAATCAAAACTCTTTCCATCAATAAACTTATCATCAAATGTAGCACCACCTGGTGCAATGTATCTTCTGTCAAGTACAAGTGGATTTCCTTCGAATTGTACAAACTTTGTTGGACGTTTTACTTGCCAACGGTATCCATTTCCAATGCCTGATGGATCTGTAAGGTGTGCCCATGCAAAACCAAGGCTATCGCTTGGAGGTTGTGGTTGAAACCAAACTGAATCCAATGGTACAGGAGCAGGAATTGTTGTTGTTGCTGTATACGTTTTACCATCAGCGATTACGGTTAGGTTGTATGTTTGGCCAGGTATACCAACAATAGTACTTCCTATGTATAAAAATGGATTGGATGCACTGAATACTGTATCAAATCTTAATGTATCAGTAATTACACCATTGGAAACATAAACCAACGCATTGTTCACAAGGATGTTTTCGAAATTTACACTTTGTGTTAATGGACTATTACGTGTCACCATCACTTGTGCGAATTTTCCATTTTCAATTTCACCTTCAATTACAATTTTAGTATCACCATCTGCGATTTTCAAATCAATATCCTCCGTGCATGATGAAAGGAAAAGAATGGAACTGATTGCTGCAAAAAATATCTTTTTCATTATTAATTTGATTTAATATTAAAATTTAAAATTCCAAGTAACTGATGGTAGGATAGGGAACAAGTAAACTTGTTTTGCTTTAATTTTCAAGCTACCATCGTAAACACTTCCCTCATTTGCAAAATAAACGATGTATGGATTGTGTCGGTTATATACATTGAAAATGCTAAAGTTCCAGCTCGATTCAAAGTCCTTAAACATTTTACGTGGAATTTTAATGTCTGCAACATCCACTTTGTCTTCTAGGCCAAAACGTTTGATAACACGTTTTTTTCTACGCTCGATTTTTTTAGTTCTATCGGGTGTAAATGTTGCAGAAACATCCAATCGGTGGTATGCCGGCATTCTAAAGCTATTGCGGTCGCCATACTCTGTAACAAAGTTTCCATCAATAAAATAATACGATTGAGGAATGGTGATTGCATTTCCAGTACCGTATACCCAAATGGTTGAGAATGTCCATTTTTTGCTTAAGTCATAACTTAATACAACTGAAACATCATGTCGTCTATCGTATTTTGCATAAAACTCTTTACCATAATTTAAGTCAGGAAAATTACGTTTGGTATAGGAAAGAGTATATCCAATCCAACCATTTAATTTTCCAACACGTTTTTTTAAGAACAATTCAATTCCATAAGCCTCGCCTGTACCATATACAAATTGATTGTCGGCATTATCATTGATACTCTCACCTGGCAATGCACCATCTTTGTATTCAATCTGATTTTTCAACGTTTTATAGTACACTTCAACAGATGCTTCATAACTATTGTCGAAGAAGTTTCTAAAATACCCCAATGAATATTGAGCTCCTTTTTGAGGTTGAACTAATTCAGAACATGGAACCCAAATATCTGTTGGTAAAGTTACCGCAGATAATGATGCAAGATGAATGTATTGCAAGTTGTAGGTATAAGATGCTTTAACAGAAGATTTATTATTGATACTGTAGCGCAAGTTAAAACGAGGCTCCAATCCACCGTAATCTTTTACTTTCTGGTTGGATGTATAATGAATAACATTTGTTGTCTGACCAGTTGTAGGATCTTTCACATAACGATCGAATGGTCCAATTTGCATGAAATAAGAATAACGCAAACCAGCATGTATTTTTAATTTATCGGTTACATCAAAATCATCAGAAAGGTAAATTGCTGCCTCATGTGCTTTTTGACGTTTGATAGGACCAAAGTCGAATTCAGTATCATTTTGTTTGGCGGATACACTCGTTGGAGTAAATGTGTGGAATACATAGTTTACACCAAATTTTATTTCATGACGAATGGTTGGGAAATAACCGAAATCAACTTTTAAATTCCAATCTTTAATGCCTGAGAATAAATTAAATTCAAATCCACTTTGTTCTGCTCCAAATGTAAAATCGTAATTACTAAATATGGCAGAAGTATTCATGAATAATTTGTCGTTAAACAAATGGTTCCAGCGTAAAACTCCTGTTCCATTTCCCCAACCAACATTCAATTTAAATTGTGCAGGTTTATCCACAAAGGTCATGATATCTCTACCAAAATATCCACTCAAAAAGATGCGGTCTTTGTCAGATATTCTGTAATTTATTTTTGCATTCACATCGTAAAAATACAAGCCTGAGTTTTTTAAAGTAGAACCTGGTTTTGCAAAAGGTTTGGCTAATACATCTATATATGTTCTACGAGCCGAAACAATGAAAGAGCCTGTATCTTTTTTAATAGGACCTTCAATGGTTAAGCGTGAAGCTATAACACCAATTCCGCCCTGTGCATGAAATTGTTTGGTGTTTCCTTCTTT
>JBIIOB010000209.1:0-4630 GCA_044337125.1 Bacteroidia bacterium | reverse complement strand
CCGTGTCTGTTCCTAAAGCAGCAATACATAAATCGGCAGCAACAGCAGCAGCAGATCCACCAGAAGAACCACCAGGAACACACTTTGTGTTGAGCGGATTCAATACATTTCCGAAAGCAGAATTTTCATTGGAACTGCCCATTGCAAATTCATCGCAATTACAACGACCAATAATGATTGCATCTTCAGCAAGTAAACGTTCAACAACAGTAGCACTAAATAAAGACTCGAAATTTTCTAAAATTTTTGAAGAAGCAGAAACTTTATGCCCTTTGTAAACGATGTTATCTTTAAGGGCAATTACCATTCCAGCAAGCTTTCCGGCCGTTTTGTTTTTTAACTTTTCATCTACATCTTTTGCTTTCGCCAAAGCCGATTGCTCAAATACTTCTAAAAAAATATTCAACGATTTTTTGTCATGAATATTTTTAATATAAGATTGAGTCAGCTCAACACAGCTAATTGTGTTGTTCGATAAGTCGGATTGAATCTCAGCAAAAGAGTTGTAAGTCTTCACAAAAAGAAGGAATGTATGGGATTATAAAACACAAAACCCCCAGCAAAGGGGATTTAGATGATATGAATTAACTAGTCTTTTTTCTCTGGTGTGGAAGCGTTTTCGCCTTCACCTTTAGACGCGTCTTTAAATTCTTTAACGCCTTTTCCTAGACCTTTCATAAGTTCAGGGATTTTTTTACCACCAAAAAGTAATAAAATAATGATTAAAATGATAATCATTTCTGAACCACCCAGACCAAAAATGCCTAATAAAATATTATTTAACATGATTTACGTTTTTAAAATGCGGAACAAAGATAAGAAAATATCCATTAATTGTTCCTGAATAACCAATCTTCGGGGTTTAATTTTGTTTGCCCCTTCCATATTTCAAAGTGCAACAGTGTTTTGGCGTCATCATCATCATAAAGAATCGAGCCAATGTTCTGTTTTGTAGTTACTTTATCACCTACTTTAACGTACACTTCTTTAAGATTTGAATAAACGGTTATAAAATCGCCATGGCGCACTAAAATAAACTGTCCTGCGCCAGGCATACTTACAACACCTTTTACTTCACCTTCAAAAACAGCGCGAGCAATAGCACCATTGTTGGTAGTAATATCCACACCATTGTTGTTGATATCAATATTTGGCATTAATGGATGCGGATGCACACCAAATTTTTCACTAATAATACCTTTTGCAACTGGCCATGGAAGTTTTGCTTTGTTGCTTGAAAACGAATTTGAAAGAAGTTGAGCCTCTGGTGTTAAAATTAATTTTGTTGGCTTGGGTTTGCCTTTTGGAGCTTCGCTTACTTGTTTTTCAAGTTCTTTTTCAATAATACGTTGAATGGCTTGTTGTAATTTTTGAGCATCCTTTTTCTTTTTCTCCAAGTCCTTTTTTAGCTTGTTTTCTTGCTGTTGAAGCTCAGAAAAAACTTGTTCTTTTTCGGATTTTTCGGTAGTTAGGCTTTTTTTCTCCTCTACTTCGTTTGTTAACAAATCTCTTTTATCTGTTTTTTTCGACTCAAGCTCTTGTACTTTTATGTTCAAGTTTTTTTGTGTACCCACAATCATTTCCGCCTGTTTGTGTCTGTAATCGCTGTATTGCTGAAGATATTTTAATCGCATATATGCTTGTTGAAAATCTTTGGCTGCAAATACAAACATTAATCGACTGTATGCATCTTGATTTTTGTAGGCATAATAGATCATTTTTGCATATTCCGCTTTCAGCTTATCCAAATCGGTTTGAAGCTTATGAATACTTTTATTATTCTCTTCAATATTTTTATTTAAGATGTAAATTTCGTTGTTGATGGTTGCGATTAACTCTTCGCGGGCACTGATTTTTTTATTCAAAATCACCAATTGATTCAACGAAAGTTTTTTATTTTTTTTAGTTTCTGCAAGTAATTGATTTGTGTTTTCAATCTCTTTCTGTAATTGTTTTTTTTTGTTCTCTAACTCTTTTTTTGTTTGCTTTTGGGCATAAGCAGTTGAGGTGCTTAGGGCTAGTAAGCACATTAGGATGAAAACGAATAAGGTGTTTTTATTGTTCTTTGTAAACAACTTGCTCATAATTATCTGGAATTTTAAATGGGAACGATTGTTCTTCGTTAAGCGTAATTTTTGTATAGTTGATATCGATTAGAACGTTTTTCTTTGCCACAATCGTATATTTTATTTTTTGAGGAAATTGTTGTGTTGAATCAACGTAAGTAAAGTCAGAAAACTGAGCATCAAAACTTCTATCAGGATTAAATTCATAAAAAAGGATTCGAACAATTTTAAAATTATCTGGTTGCATGTATATACTTTGTGCAGGCTCTCTCAATTCTTTCCCTTTTTCCATAACCTTTTTAAGCTTGTGCTTTCGTATGGTTCCTAGTGTATACTGGCAATTATCGACACCCGATTTTATCTTTTCATCTTCGTCATAAAACTCAACACTGTTTCCCACCAAGAGAGATTGCAACATTTCAAAATCTAAATCGGTGTTTAGCAATTTACTTATGAATGCATAGTCGCCTACAAAAAACTGATTTTTAATTCGGTTTAAAAATTTTACCGAGTCTTTTGTAATTAATACCCTAGCGCCTTCAATGCCAATCTTTGAGATGGACATCCAAAGTACGCTGTCTTTTTTTAAGCGGAGCGTAATGGTAAAAGAATTTGACGAGCTATCAATCAAGGCTTCTGCGCTTATTTTTGCATTCAGTCGATCGAATTTAAATTCCTTCTCTTTTAATTGTTTAGTTAGAACCTTTGCTGATTTCGGATCAACAAAACATTTCCCATTGTTTAATGTTATTGGTTGCTGATTTTTACAGGAGCTAAAAAATAAAGACAACATAACAACTCCAATCAATAGCACCATTAGATGCCTTGAAAAATGTAGTTGTTTGTTTTTTAGAATAAAGCTATTCATACAGTTTTTTATCAGCAATTTTTTTATCAATCAAATTACTAGCACTGCCTATTTTTTGTGCATTTAGCCAGTATTTCATAGCTTCTTCGGTATTGCCAAGCTTGAACATAACATCGCCATAGTGCTCTAATAAGGTTGCGTTTCCTTTGCCACCATTTTCGATTGCCTTGCCAATCCAAAGTTTAGCATCTTCTAGTTTGTTCATTTGATAAAGAATCCAGCCATACGTGTCTTGGTATGAACTATTGTTGGGTTCCACTTGGTTGCATTTTTTAGAAAGCGCCTCTGCGCGCTCAAGATTTGTTTTTCTTAATGATAAATAATAGGAGTAGTTGTTCAAAACATAAGCACTGTTTGGATCTATCTCCAACGCTTTTTCATAAGCCTCATCGGATGCTGCGTGATTCTTTAACTGGTTTTGTGCATCGCCAATGTTGGCATAAAATTGTGCTAACAATAAATCATTGCCAAAAACAAATTCCTTCCCGGTGGTAAATGCTTCAACAGCTTCTTCGTATTTTTTTAATTGAATATTGGCTGCACCATTAAAAAAATAGGGGATTGGTTGATTGGGGAACAGTTCCATTGCCTCTTTACTATCTTTTTGCAAGGCTTCAAAATCATTTAAGTCAGAGTCTAAAACAAGCAGTTGATTCCAAATAGCATACTTTTCTTTGTCTAGTGCAATTGCTTTTCGGAATTGTGTGCGTGCCTCCTCGTTTTTTTTATCACGGTATAAAAAGTCACCATAAATAGAAAAGGCCTTTGCTTCATCTGGATGTACTTCAACAATTATTTTACAAAGTTCATCTGCATCGTTTTTTAATTCTGCATACACTTCGGTAATAGAATAGTAGGACAGCAATATTTTTACTTTTGTATCAATATCTAAGTCCTTACTCTTAAATGCCAATTTAATTTCTTCGAATGCTTTTTCATTTTCTTTTTTTGATCGATAATAATCAGCAATAGAAAGATGCACATAAGCATTGTTAGGGTCAATTCTTAATAAATCGTTATATGCATCAAATGCTTTGTCGGGTTGCCCTTTATCCTGGTATAACTCACCAAGCATTCCAAAATATTTAGCTTCTTTTGGATATGCTTTAATTAGTTTATTGGCTTCCTCAATGGCTTTGTCATAGTTTTTGAGTGAGCGGTAAATTTTTAATTTTTGAATGGAGACTTCTTCAGAAACACCAGTTCTTTCTTCAACTTTGTCATATGTTTTTAATGCTTCACTCGTTTTTCCTTGAAATAAGTAGGCATTTGCAAGTTCATAATAGAATTCTACTTTATTTGGGTTCTTTTTTACAAGACCTTCATAAACTTTTGCGTATTCCGCTATATTCTTGTTTTCCTTTAAACAATCAGCATACAAAAGTTGGTACCAATTATTATTTGGGTCAATTGTAGCTGCTTTTTTACTATAAAAGAGAGCTTGATTTTTATTGTTCTGAAACAGATAAATATTTGCTAGTTCATACATGGTTGCAGCGCTATTCGGGTTTATCCGTAGTGCTTGACTATAGTATGTTTCAGCTAATTCATAGTTCCCCAACACTTTTTCTTTGTTGGCATTAAAAAAGAGGTATTCAAAATTTACCTTGTCTTTATCACTCAGCTCCGAACCCTCCGTTTTTTTGGAGTTTGAGCTTTTTATATCAGAACTTGGTTTACAAGCATAAAGTGAAAC
>JBIIOB010000207.1:0-4643 GCA_044337125.1 Bacteroidia bacterium | reverse complement strand
ACGCCACCGCCAACAGCAATGTGCGAATGTTCATCTATAATACCAGCAGTTAAATGTTTGCCAGTGCCATCAATTGTTTTTGCAAATGCAAGCTTTGGAGCACCAATATCATCCGCGATGCGAACAATTTTCCCTTCGGTTATATATACATCCTGGTTTTTTAAAATACCTTCTTTTTCATTTGTCCAAACCGTTACATGTTTGATGAGAATTGCATCGTAACGTGTTTTAAATTCTGTCCAATATTTGTCGAAACCAGTTTTGCCTTCTAACTGTTCTCCATAAGCACAAAAAGGATAAATAACTGCACCAAATTTTGGTTCTGCTTTTTTTGCTGAGTCTTTGGCTGTTGTTTTAACTTCTGGTTTAATAGTTATTTCAGTAACAGTAGGTTTGAAATTGGCATTCCAATCAATCCATTCTCCATCGGGCAGTTGTCCTTTTCCACTCATTTTTAGTGGTTCATTTACAATGTTTCCACTTAAACGAATGGTGCCTACAATATCTTTTTGACTAAATGTAATAGACACATTATTTCCAGCATACGTAATAATTGCAGGTGTTTTAGCCGTGTCTGCAAAGATGGTAGCTTTTAATTTGTCAAGTTCCCCTTCTACTTTTAGTTTATATAAAATGCGACTGGTACCATAGGTAAAATCATAAGTACCTCGAATATCGATGGTATTGTAATCATTCAATTTATAATTCGTTCCTTGAATCCAGTTTTCGTAAATGATTGTTTTTTCGTCAAATAAATTTCCGGAGGTAATAATAAAGTTTGCTAGCATTCCCGCTTTTAACGAGCCTACTTTGTCTGCAATATTTAGCATTTCAGCTGGTGTACTTGTTAATGATTTAAGTGCTTGTTTTTCGGACAAACCGAAGTTGATTGCTTTGCGTACATTTTTCCAAAAATCTTTTTTCTCTTTTAAATCAGCAGTAGTTATAGCAAAGGGAATAAAATATTTTTCAAGTGCAAAAGCATTTACTGGCGCCATTTCCCAATGTTTTAGTTCGGTTAAACTTACATTGTTTGCATCATACGCATCATCTACATCATAAGCCAATGGATAGTTTAATGGGATAATAAATTTGCAATTGGTAGCTTTTATTTCATCAATTCGTTGGTATTCATTTCCACTTCCCTTGATGATGTAATTTACTTTGAACTCATCTCCAATTTTATCGGCACGCAATGCATTTAGCTTATCAGTTGTTTCGAATACTTGTGGTAAGAATTGATTGTTATTAAACGATTCTAATGAAATATTAAATTCTTTTTTTGTTTTGTCGCTTAAGTACCAAGCAGCATCTAAATAAGTTTGACGGAGCAATGCAATTGAGCCCATTAATGCGGAAGGGTAATCTTGTGTAGAGCTTCCTTTATCAAATGAGTACATAGCCGCAGCTTTATCTTTTAAGATGCTAGAATTCTCTTTTCCATCAGCGAGTGTTACCGCAGCAGCAGATCCTCTAACAATGCCATCTTTTTGAAAGGTTAAAGCAGTTCCAAATCCTAATTTTCGAAGCTCTTCAGCCGATTTACTATCTGCAACAAAAGTTTTTGCGGCCTCTGTTTCAGCTTTTATTGCTTGATTCCAGCCATAAGCTCCTTTTGTAGCACTGTTCATTTGAACACCCCATGCATTGCCTTTTTTTACTTCGGGCATTCCATAGTTAGTATAGGCATCTATTAATGAAGGGTAAATTGATTTTCCTTTTAAGTCAATAATTACAGAGCCTTTCGGGATATTAATCTTTGTTCCAACAGCTTTAATAAGGCCATCTTGAATAATCATAGTGCCATTATCGTAGCTAACATCTGCATCAACAATTATTTTTGCGTTTACAAATGCATAGATACTATGATTCGGATTAGAGGTGCCATTTGTAGGAAATGTTTCCTGAGCATTCGAAAAAATGGAGATTAAAACTGTTGCAACTAGTAAAATGTGTTTTTTCATTCTGTTTTCTGTTTTATTGGGGTATAACAAAAATAGCATTTTAAATCAATAAATTATTAAAACTTGATGAACGGTTGTATAGGAGTATTTTTATTACTTTTACGCTGATTAACTTTAAACCCAAAACTATGTACAAAGCAATATTTTACACTCACTTAGTATCGGTAAATTTATTTTTATTGATTTACTTGATAAAAACAATTTTGTTGGTTGCCAATAAAAATGAATCCTTAGCAAAGTTCAATAAAATCAATAAAGTTCCAGAAATGATTATTAGTACCTTGTTCTTGGTGTCTGGTATTTATTTATTGACACAAATTGGAACAACCAAGTTCTTAATCATAAAAATTGCAATTGTTTTTGTTTCTATTCCTGTTGCCATCATTGGTTTCAAAAAATCGAATAAAGCATTGGCAATACTATCATTGGTAATGATTATTGCTGCTTATGGATTGGCAGAAATGAACAAAAAGAAAATTGATAAACAAACAGTTGATACTTCTGTTTCGAATACAGAAGATGCAAATTATGATATCAAGAAACATGGTGAATCTGTTTACACTGCTTATTGTGTAAGTTGCCATGGTATTGGTGGTGCAAATGGTGCTGGTGGCTTGGATTTGACCGTTAGTCAAACAGATCATGCAGCAAAGTTAGAGCGCATTAAAAATGGCGCAAGTTCAATGCCTGGATTTAAAGATGTATTGAATGAGAAAGAAATAGATGCCGTTACTGCATACATTGAAAGTTTGAAGAAATAAGATGTTTGAAACCGCCAAAAAACAAGAAACCGCAGTACTGGTTGGATTAATCAACAAGAGTCAGGACGATGAAAAAGTCAATGAGTATCTTGATGAATTGGATTTTTTGGCGGATACTGCTGGAGCTAAAATTCTAAAACGCTTTAAACAACGCTTAGAACATCCCGATTCTAGAACATTTGTTGGTTCTGGTAAATTAAACGATATCCGTGTTTTTGTAAAAGAAAACGCTGTAGATATTGTGATATTTGACGATGAGTTATCTCCAGCACAACAACGAAATTTAGAGAAAGAAATTAAAACCGATAAAGACCAAAAAGTAAAAGTTTTGGATCGTACTACTTTAATCCTTGATATTTTTGCTGCACGTGCTCGAACAGCTCATGCAAAAACACAAGTGGAGTTGGCGCAATATCAATACTTACTTCCCCGATTAACCAAAATGTGGAGTCACCACGATAGGATTAAAGGAGGGATTGGTATGAAGGGAGCCGGTGAGAAAGAGATTGAAACAGATAGACGAATTGTTCGTGACCGTATTGCTTTGTTGAAAGAACGCTTGACCATTATAGACAAGCAAATGGAAACGCAACGAAAAAGCAGAGGCGAACTTATTCGTGTTGCCTTGGTGGGTTATACCAATGTTGGTAAATCTACCATCATGAATATGTTGAGCAAGAGTGAAGTGTTTGCAGAAAATAAATTATTTGCAACATTAGATACCACCGTTCGTAAAGTAGTAATTGAAAATCTTCCATTTTTACTTTCAGATACAGTAGGATTTATTAGAAAATTACCTACAACATTGGTGGAATCATTTAAATCCACTTTGGATGAAGTGCGTGAAGCAGATATTTTAGTGCATGTTGTTGATATTTCTCACGTAGGATTCGAGGATCAAATCAATGTGGTGAATCAAACTTTATCGGATATTGGTGCTGGTGATAAAACAACCATTTTAGTGTTTAATAAAATAGATGCATTTACCTTCGAAGAAAAAGAAGAAGACGATTTAACACCTATCACAAAAAAGAATTTGAGCTTGGAGCAATTGAAAAAATCTTGGATGAATACTTTGAATTCACCTTGTGTGTTTATCTCAGCTGCTGGCAAACAAAATATCGAAGAGTTTAAAAAAGTTCTTTACGAAAACATTAAAGAACAACACGA
Source organism: Bacteroidia bacterium (assembly GCA_044337125.1). Classification (GTDB taxonomy): domain Bacteria; phylum Bacteroidota; class Bacteroidia; order 2-12-FULL-35-15; family 2-12-FULL-35-15; genus 2-12-FULL-35-15. The sequence continues at coordinate 748 of JBIIOB010000207.1, read as the reverse complement.
AAAGCGTTATCCATATAATAAGTTTTTGTACTAATAAAATTCATTACAATGATAATCATAACAGGTATAACAGGCGGTATTGGTAATTATTTGTTTCATGCTTTTAAAGAAGCAGGTGAGCATGTATTAGGAACATTTCATCAAAATATTCCTGCCGAAAAAGGTTATGAAGATTGTCACGCCTTGGATGTTACAAATTATCAAGATGTAGAAAAATTTATTCTGCACCATCAATCTTCTTTTGTAAACTTAACGCTTATCAATTGTGCTGGCGTAACGCACAGCTCCTTTGCTCATAAAACAAATGTGGACGATTGGAATCATGTTATCAATGTGAATTTAAATGGTCCATTCAACATGATTCGTTCGGTATTGCCAGCTATGCGCGAACAAAATTACGGGCGTATCATCAACCTTTCTTCCATCGTTGGTCAAACTGGTGTAATGGGAACAAGTGCTTATGCTGCTTCCAAAGCTGGCTTGAATGGCATGATAAAAAGTATTGCGTTGGAAAATGCTCAAAAAGGAGTAACAATCAACAATATCAATTTGGGTTATTTTAATGTAGGAATGATTAATACAGTTCCGCAAGAAATGCAAGATAAAATAAAAGATAAAATTGCGTATAAAGAATTCGGTAACCCTCAGAATATTTTTAATACCATTCAATACATTCGTGATACACCTTATTTAACAGGTTCTTGTATCGATTTGAATGGTGGATTGGTTTAGTTTTTCTTCTCCATCT
>JBIIOB010000208.1:0-4643 GCA_044337125.1 Bacteroidia bacterium | reverse complement strand
AAAACACTACAAAATCTGATTGTTTTAATACTAACCATCAGTTTAAAATTATCTTTTGCTCAATCGCCTGCACCAGGAATTCTAAACATGGATGGCTTGGTTTATGGGTACAATTACAATCCACTTAAAAAGCTTTTAAAAAAAGACAAACAAATAAAAATTGAAGGTGTTTTAGAAAATGCAACAGTTAAAGTACTTGAAAAAGGGAAAGCACTCGAAACTGTTACAACCAATACAAATGGTCTATTTTTAATCAAGATGAAAATAGGATCTAGCTACACACTTGAATTATCCAAAAGTGGTTATTCAACCATTACATTGGCTGTAGACCTTACCACTGTGCCCAAAGAAATGATTGACCAAGGTTTATTATTTAAAGGTGCTGAGCTTATTCTAAATAGTTACCAACTCAAAAATTCCGATCAGATCAATCAGCCATTTGGACGTATATTTTACAATATGCAAAAAGGGGAGATGGATTTTGAAACAGCAAAATTCATTACTAAAAATCAAAAAGAATACATCAACAATCCTGTTTCATTAATGATGCGTTCTGTAGAAAAAAATGAGAATTCAAACATTTTAATCATAAACAAATCACCAATTTTAAAACCGCATGTAAAGCCAACAAAAACAACCCCAACAACAACTCTTGAGATTATCCCAGAAGATATAATTGTAAAGCCTGTTCCAAACAAAAAGAACCTCGCTTTTTATGATAGTATCAATCGTTTTTTTAAAGACTTTAAAACAAAATCAACAGACAATTTCTCTGAAAATGATATCCAGTCACTTGAAAGTAAAATTGAAATTGCGAAAAAACAACTTGCCGAAAACCGTTTAAATGCAGCAACTGCATCCGATAGTTTGGCATTGGAGCAAGCTGCTTCACTTCTAAACACATTAGAATTGGAATTGAACAGTGCAAAAAAACAAATTACTGTGCAGGAAGAAAAAATTTCTTCCCAGCGACAAATGCTATTATTAGCTGGTGCTTGCCTTTTGTTGCTAATTGTTTTACTACTTTTTATTTACAGATATAATAAGGAAAAGAAAAAAACCTACCTTATTTTAAAAGATAAAAACAAAAAAATAACGGATTCTATTAACTATGCACAGCGCATTCAAGAATCAGTTCTTCCTTCAAAAGAAGACATAAAAAAACAACTACCTGAATCCTTCGTGTTTTATCAACCAAGAGATATTGTTAGTGGTGATTTTTACTGGCTTTCAACCATAAGGGACAAAACAATCATTGCATGTGTTGATTGCACCGGCCATGGTGTACCAGGTGCATTTATGTCGCTCATTGGTAATACCTTGTTAAATGAAATTGTAAATGAAAAAGAAATAACTAATGCTGCAGCGATTTTAAAAAATCTGCACATGCAAGTTTCGAAAGTGTTACATCAAAACACTGGTAATACCCAAAACAAAGATGGGATGGAAATGGGACTTTGTGTTATTGATAAGAGTAGAAATGAACTTGAATTTGCTGGAGCCATGCACCCATTATACTTGGTAAAAGATAACGCTATCTCTGTTATTAAACCCGACATAAAAGGAATTGGTGGCGATTTTACCCCTAATCAAGAAATAGAATTCAAAAATCAACTCATTCCCCTCGAAAAAGGATTATCGGTGTATCTATTTACCGATGGTTACATGGATCAATTTGGTGGTCCTGAAAACAAAAAATTCAATATTGCGAACTTCAAAAAAATGCTTCTTGAAATCCAATCGATGGATATGGAAAAGCAACAAGAGGTAGTGAGTTCAACCATTCAAAAATGGCAAGGGGCACAAAAACAGATAGACGATATGCTAGTAATTGGTGTGCGTTTTTAGCCTACGCATTTAATCTCGAATGGAACTTGAGTTAACATGGATTGAAATTCCATGCCTTTAATTTCCATCAAATCATCGCCATCGGAAAAACACCAAACTATTTTGGCAGTTTTTCCTGTTTTCAAAATCCCTTCAAATAAGGTTAATAATTCCAAAATTTGTTTAACAGAAGAAGAATTAAAATAATCAAGCGATATTACCAATTCAGAATTGGAATTTGGATTTGCAGCATAGTGCTTCATCCATTCAATAACTGGAGAATAAAAAACAAAGGCATCTTCAGGTAATGACCTACCTGTAATTCGAAATTCATTTGAATCACGATTAAATATTATTTCAGGAGTATCTTCAGAAGCTTTTAACTTAATACTATTTTCCATAATTTATACTTCAATACTTAATGAATAAAAGGATGAAACCTCGTCAACATCTTCAAAAGAATAATTGATTTTATTTTTACTGTATTTACATAATTCTACTAAACCAATACCGGCATTACCTCTTTCAGTAACCTCACCTTTTAATAAAATTGTTTTATACAGTTCAGTAAGCTCCATTGGACTCAAATTTACAACACTATCCAGTTTACCTTTCAATTCAGCAACATGATTTTTATTTATATAGTTGCCAGTAGTGAGTACATAATTGTTTTCCTTTTGAGAAATCAATAAAATGCCTTCTCTTTCACCGTTTACAATTTGTGCATGCTTCGAAATATTTTGCAAAATTTCAATTAATACATACATTGTTTTCTTTTTACTACCGCTAAAATTAGGTAATAATTTTAAATTCCCTTCAATTAATCCAATAATAGGTAAAATTGAATCTTGGGAGAAATCTCCTTTTCGAAGTAATACAATTTTTTGAGCTAGCATTAAATCATATAACTCTTTGGTTTCGGTGATTGGAACCAACTCATTTGTATCAACTACTAAAGCATTATCTTCTTCACCCTTTTCTTTTTGAGTAAATCGAACTTGAAAATAAAAAACAGACAATAACTCATTAATTAAATCAAAAGCAAAATCTAAAGGAGACCCTGATTTTCTTGCCATTTCAATCAAACCTAAACCTCCACCACCTTTTTCGGTCATTTGATTATTTGCTAAGGCACCTAAATAAATTGTTTTTAGTTCATCCAAAGAAAGGGTATTGATTGACCTAAGTTTCACTTCCAAATCTTCTTTTTTTGAATTTAAAATCAAATTGGTTGAAGAAATATAATGAACATTGCCAATATTTCGAAGAATAAATATTTTGGGTTTATCCGCTTCACTTGCAATAACCTCGGGATCATCAGAATGTCGGATGATATTTTGAAAACATTCAGCAATTAAAAACGCTAGTCGTTTTTTTAATTTTTGAGGCTCTTGAATACTTGTTTCATTATTCCGCATCAAAGTTTCGGTAAGATCATCATCAAAAACGCCCATATAGGCCAAGCAAAAATGATCCTTCTTTAATTTCGAAAAAAATTGATAAGCAGTAGTAGTTCCCATAAAGATGCTGTACTTAAGGATAAATATAATAGTTTTTATTTTCTTTTTCCCTAAATTTTCACTTATTAGGTTACAAAATCAAAAAAATCTTACATCACAAGTGATTTACCATGAAAATAAGGATTTTTAATAAACATTCCATTTTCTCTTCACATACTGTAATTATACAATTGTAGAAAAAAAAAGATGTGCTGGAATTTTCGATAAAAGGAAAGATCAACCTCTGAAATCATCAATTATTATTAGCTATAATTGAGAAAATCATTTAAAATTATATAATTCACATTTTACAACTATTGGTAAAACAAAATAACTGCCAATCAATTATTTTCAAGAACACCATTATTTTCCTTATCTTTTATTAAAGTTAGAGATCCTTTCGTTTACCTTACCAAAGTGACATCACCAATTTTCTCATGAGTGGATCCGTCCGCATTTTCGATATACGATATTTTGTAAACGTAAACATCTTGTTCACATAAATGCCCCTTATAAAACCCATTCCAACCTTGATCAACCGAGTTGCTTTCAAATAGTTTCTCGCCCCACCTATTAAATATTAGCAATGTATAATTATGGACCTCATTTAGAACAGGCCTAAAAACATCGTTTAAACCATTTGCATCTGGAGTAAATGCATTTGGTATAAAAATCGAAGCTGGAATTTGCACTGAAACTAAAACGCATTCTGTAGAAAGACAATCATTATTATCACTAACTGTAACACAATAATTTGTTGTTTCCTCAGGACTTGCAATTGGATTCGAACAATTAACACAATTTAAAGTGTTACCCGGTGTCCAAGAAAACAAACCGGATCCCGTTGCAAATAGCTGAATGGAATCCCCTTGCATAATACTATAATAAGGTGTAATTGTTAATTCAGGCAATGGATGCACAATCAAATTAAAACTAGCAGTATCCGAACAATCACCATTAGATATTATTACAGAAAAATTTGAATTAGTTGAAGGACTAACCGTTATAAATTGGGCTGTATCACCTGTATTCCACAAACAGTTTTCGCCACCTGTTGCAGTAAGAATTATCGTTTCCCCTTGGCATATACTTAATTCACCTGCAATATCTGCATTTGGGATTGGACTTGCATCCAAAACCGCATTAACTGTATCCACACACCCACTTTGGTCACTAACTATAACAGAATAAGTTCCGGCTATCAAGTTCGATGCTACAGAGTCTGTTCCTCCTGAAGGCGACCAATTATAAGAATAAGGAGGGAAGCCACCGTTCACACTAACACCAAGACTACCTGTTGGTAAACTACCACATGAC
>JBIIOB010000234.1:0-4317 GCA_044337125.1 Bacteroidia bacterium | reverse complement strand
CAAAGGATCATTGGTTGGAGGATTATGGTACAGAAATCAAGATTCATTTATTGTTTTAGTTGGATTCCAACACGGAATATTTAAAGTTGGATACAGTTATGATGTAACCGTGTCAAAACTAACAAATGCAACCGCAGGCTCACATGAAATTTCATTGGGGATGCAGTTTACATGTAAAAAGCCAAAACCAAAATACCGTCCGGGTGTATGCCCAAGTTTTTAATTGTTTTGGACGTTTAGAGAGCAGAAAAACCCTTCCAATTGGAAGGGTTTTCTGTTTTAATAATTGTATGATTTACTTTAACGTATTATAAATATCCAAAATACGTTGCTTCTGATTCTTAGCGTTTTCAATTTCCAATTCCAATTCTTGAGTACCTGCAACATTAGGATTAGCAGCTTTTAAATCTTTTATTTTTTGACTAGACTTCGCTTCTCTATCTTCATACATAGTTGCCAAATCCTTAATACTTTTCTTTATATAATACACAACCCATTTATTAGTTCCTTCATTTGAGGCTATATCCGACAAAAGTTTAACACCGCTATTAACGGTTTCATCTCGTTTAACATTTTTTAAATAAGAACCATAAATGCTAACAAATCCAATTTTTGAAAAGGCAGTAAATTTATCAGCCGAGTTAATAAAAAATTGATTGTTTTCGTCAGAACCATTCTTTGCATACAAATCTGCGATTGCAAAAAGTACATCATTATTTTTTTCATTCTCATATTGCTTTGCGTAAATCATTCCTTCTTTAGGATTGTTTTTTGCAATTGCACTCAAGGCAGCACCCAAAACAGCATATGATTTATCATTTAATGCATTCTTATAGATGGCATTCAATTTTTCATCGTTATAATTATCTGCTAAATAGTTGATTGCTTCAACTCGAACATATGCTTTTTCATCTTTCGCTGCAAGATTTGACATTTTATCTTTTAACGAAAACTTATCTGTAAAATTCATTTTTTTCAAATAACTAATTGCCTCCGCCCTTAAATACCAAAATTTATCATTCAATGCACTTACCATAGAAATAACTGCTATACTATCATTACTTTTAGCTAACTCTTCTATAGCTTCATATCTATCCAAGAACAATGGAGCATTCTTGTATTGAAAAGCCCATTCTTCTATTGGTTTCTTTTCATATTTAGTGCACAAAAGCATCTTTTCAGCATCTACATTTACCAAACTTGGTTTGTTAGTTACATCAAATTCAAAAACTTCATCTGCTTTTGTAATGACAACTTTTTTATGTTCTACCTTACCATCAACATACAAATCAATATACATTGGAATTCTAAATAAGGGAGTTTTCGAAAAATCTTGAACTTGTATAATTTGCACTTTCTGCTTTTTAGTAGTAGCATTATAACTATTTGTGATAACTAAATCAGGATGGCCACTTGCCAAAAACCATTGATTAAAAAACCAATTTAAATCTTCCCCGGTAGTTTGCTCAAATGCCAAACGTAATTGATGAATTTCAACTGAAGTAAATTTATTTGTTTCTAAATACAACTTTAGTGATGCAAAAAATGCATCATCACCTACATATTTGCGAAGCATATGCAAAACCTGACCACCTTTATTATAACTGTGGCCATCAAACATATCTTCTTTGTCATCATACTGATAACGAATAAGAGGAACTTTCTTCCTTCCTGATTCCGCTATATATCCAGCTCTTGATTCCGCACTGTGCAAATCAGCAGCATCTCTACCATATTTATATTCTTCCCATAAATATTCACCATAGGTAGCAAAAGATTCATTCAATGGAAGGTTACTCCATGATTCACATGTAACCAAATCGCCAAACCATTGATGAAACAATTCATGTGCAATTACATCTTCATTATCATTATCCAACATTTCTCGATCTGTCCTATTTAAGAATTCCCCATGCAATGTTGCACTTGTGTTTTCCATAGCACCGGAAACGTAATCACGAACTATAATTTGAGAATATTTATTCCAAGCATACTCTACACCTAATTTTGTTGAATAAAATTCCAGCATCTCAGGAGTATTTCCAAATATGGCTTTTGCATAAGGTTCAAATTCTTTTTCGATATAATAGTTTACTTCCTTCCCTCTCCATTTGTTATCTTTTACAACTGCAAAATCACCAATAGCCATCATTGTCAAATAGGGAGCATGTGGCAAATCCATCTTCCAATAATCAGTACGAGTACCGTCTCCATTATCAAATGAAGAAGCAAGTTCACCATTTGAAAGAGTCACAAATTTATTTTCAACAGTAATGTAAATTTCTTGAGTCATTCGCTCATTTGGCTTATCAATGGTCGGATACCAAGCGGAGCTCGATTGCGTTTCACCTTGAGTCCATATTTGTTGAGGTTTATTTTTATCTTTCCCATCAGCATTGATAAAATATAAACCTTTATCATCTGTGATAGCAGCACTACCACCTTTTTTCAATTCATTTGGTTTTGCTATATATTCAATAAAAACAGTGTATTGCTCTGAATTTTTATATTCCTTGTCCAATTGAATTTTTATGATATCATTTTCATAAACATATTTCAAAGGAGTTGTTGTTTTAACTGATGTAATTATCGGCTCACTTACCTTCCCTTTATTAGTTTGTTTAGGTTGCTCAACCAAATCTTTAGTTACCACCAGTGATACATCCTTAATTTCCATTCCACGAGCATCTAATTCCAATGAACTTGTTGGATAAAAATATGGTTTGATAGTTATAGTCGCGTTCCCATTTAAATATTGCTTTGTCCAGTCAAACTTCACATCTAATTTTGTATGAATAATATCGTTTGTTCTAGAAACAGATCCTTGATAAACCAAAGGTTCTGGTGTGGTAGCAACAGACTCAATTGTATCTAAATTAATAACTGCCAAATCATCTGAGGAAGAAGTTTTTTTAATTAAATCACATGATGTAATAAAAATCAAACTTGAAACTACACTATAAAATTTTATCTTTTTCATTTTCTAACTATTTTACTAACCAAAGATTGTAAAAATAATGGGCAAATCCAAACCCAAGAGCATCCTATGCATGCATAACACAAGCCAGTTGGGCCATTTTTATTAGTACTTAAGCAATATTACCAAAAATAATATTTATTGAATTTATTGAAACCCTTTATTTTATTTGGCGTTAAACCACCCAAGTTCTTAATTTATTGTCCCACAGTTTTAGAAACGGAGGTATATCATGAAAACAACATCTACACCCAGAGTTTTCGTTTTGATAAGTTTCTTAATATTATTTATTCAATCCCAAAATGAAGCATATGCTTCACATGCCCAAAGTGCGGATATAACCTATCAATGTTTAGGTGGTAACCAATACCAAATTTCACTTTCCTTTTACCGAGATTGCGCAGGAGTTGCTGCTCCAAATACAGCACAAGTCGACATCTCTTCTGCATCATGCGGACAAAATTTATCGCTAACACTTAACAGAATACAAGGTACTGGAATTGAGGTCTCGCCTATTTGCAGCCAAATGAACACACAATGTTCGGGCGGACAGTATCCTGGAGTTCAAGAATATATTTTTAGAGGCAATATTACATTACCTGCTCAATGCACTGATTGGGTAATTAGTTTCAGCTTATGTTGCCGAAATTCGTCAATTGGAACAATTACGAATCCTGGATCAGAGAACATATATGTTGAAGCACGATTAAACAACTTGAACTTTACTTGTAACAATTCTCCAACTTTTTCAAACCCACCAATTCCATTTGTATGTGTTGGTCAACCCTATTGTTTTAACAATGGCTCGTTTGATGCAGATGGTGATTCATTATTTTACACGTTGGTAGCACCTTGGACAAGTGCAACTACAAATGTAAATTATATTTCTCCTTATTCGGAATCGCAACCCTTAGCGTCATCACCTGCGGTAAGTTTCAATCCTACCACTGGTGACATGTGCATGACTCCTACCCAATTGCAAGTGACAGTATTTGCAGTTATTGTGCAAGAATGGAGAAATGGTGTTTTTGTAGGAAGTGTAATGCGTGATATACAGTTAAGAACAATTACATGTACCAATAATAATCCATATGTTAACGGAATAAATAATACTAACCAATATTCTTTAACTGCATGTGCAGGTCAACCTATAAATTTTACAATTAGTTCTTTTGATATCGATACTACACAAAATGTAACTATTAATTGGAACAGCGGTATCAGTAATGCTAATTTCAGTTCATCTGCTGGATCCAGACCAACAGCTACATTCAGTTGGACTCCAACAGCAGCAGATATAAGCAATGCATCACATTGTTTTACTGTTACTGTTCAAGATG
>JBIIOB010000206.1:0-4663 GCA_044337125.1 Bacteroidia bacterium | reverse complement strand
CCACCAGCTTGCACAAACATAGCTAATTACTAAAAATGTAACAAGGATGCCCAATGCCATGGTTTTATGTTTTTTCTTCAAGAAAAATAAGCCCAGTAAAAACAGAATTGCAATTGGTGTATATGTAAATAATCCATTATTTGTACTAAACCAAACCTCGAGTAATTTGGGTGAGTTCCAATTCGAAAAGGTTTCATTCTTATAAGCATCGTTAAGTAAATTTCCAGAAATGCTTTTCCAATATAAAAATTGTGGGATAGCCATTGCAATTGCTGCAATACCACCCAATAGATAGTCCAACTTTGGTTTAATTAATTGCTGAATCCGTGCTGGTATTTCTTTGAATGAATTGAGGTTATATACTATTGGGAAAATACAAATAAATAGATTAGTTGGTCTAATTAAAACAGCAAGCATAATTAAACTTAGATACAAAATACTTGTAAAAACAGAAGCCCGTTCAAGGAATTTTGGTGTTAAGTATATAATTAAACTAAATACAAAAAAGGAATATACATGAGACATTCCTGGTGCATCAATGCTGTAATAGAATAAATTTGTACAAGCAAAAAGTAGAATTACCGTTAATAGTGAGATGGTTTCAGTTACACGCCTTTTCAGAAACTGATAAAGGAAAAATAGTCCTAAATATGCATATACAATGCCTGCAAAGTATAATCCGTAAGCATAGATTTTCGAAAAACCGTTTGCCTCATATCCCAATGGCTTAGCTAAAATGTGAGCAATATAAAAAAATGGTGTTTGTAATAAGGCTGTTCCTGAATAATATTTCGTTTCTATTTTTTGTGTAGATGTATTTATCAAAAATCCATTGCCTGTTTTTATATCAATGCTGTCGGGATAGGAGGCAATATCATGATCATAAATATGCCAAATTGCATTGTATACGTAGTATCCTGCTGCATCTGCCCAGATTACATCATGGTAACTTTTTTCTTTGTCTTTGCTATGTTTGTTAAGCGAAAGAAATACAATAATTGGAAGTAGAAGGTAAAGTACTAATTTGGGAATATTATTTTTCACTCAATCGAATGTATTAATGGCTAACAATAATTTTCTTTGAATAGTTCTCCATTTCCGAATAAACGGTAATAAAATAAACCCCATCAGTAAAATTGCTTAAATCAACATTCAAATTATCTGGATTTGTTTGATTTAGATCAGCTGTATAAATTTCTTCACCTAACAAATTATAAATAGACAGTTTTAATTTATTAGCCGTAAGTTGGCTCAAATCAATAGTAACATAATCGGATGAAGGGTTAGGGTAGGTTCTGATTTTCGAATTATTAGCATAGGTATCCTTAATGCCTGTATCAATAGAGATTACGTTAGCCGAAGAAACACCATTACTATCCGTTTTTATCAAATAAACATGATCTAGCGTAGAGTAGGAGGTAGAATTACCACAAATGATATAGCCTCCATCTTTTGTGTTTCTGATGCAATAGCCAGTTTCTGATCCAGTTCCACCATAAGAACCATAATGGAATCCATTTACAGGATTAGTTACATACATTGTAAAATCGTTAGTTCCTTGTCCAAAACCAAATGAATAGGTATATCCGAGTACTGCAAATCTTCCAGTAGGAGTTTCGCAAATTGAATGAAAACCATCATCATCCGTTCCACCATCGGTTGTGCCACAGTAACTACCCAAAACATCATTTGCACCGCTTGCACTTAATTTTAAAAGGATACCATCATAATTACCTAATCCTACACTCTTTGATTTTCCAGCTAATATATACTGACCGGTATAACTTTCTAAAATATCATAACCTAAATCGGATTGTAAACCATGATAAACATTTGTCCAAAGAGTATCTCCATTATTATCCGTTTTAACTGTAAAAATATCACCTGTTAAATCTCCAAAACTCTTTGTATGTCCTGTTAATACAAAACCTCCATCACTTGTTTGTTTTACACTTTTTGCTTCTTCTTCATTACTTAAACCATAAGCTTTAGTCCAAAGAGTATCTCCAATGGCATCTGTTTTAACCAAGTAAAAATCTTCATCACCAGCACCAAAACTATACGAACCTCCAGAAATGATATATCCGCCATCTAAAGTTTGTTGAGCAGAATAGGCAAAGTCCCAATTACTACCACCGTATGTTTTTTGCCATTGTTGATTTCCAAGTTTATCTAATTTTACCAAAAGTAAATCATATCCGCCAGCACCAAAGCTATTTGTATATCCTGCAGCAATTAATCCAGAATCGGCTGTAGTATTGATAGAATAAAATCGATCGATGTTAATTCCTCCAAAAGTTTTGTACCATTGAACAACACCAAGTGAATCTGTTTTCATGATAAAAGCATCTGTTCCGCCTAATCCATGGCTACTAGTAGCACCTGCTACCGCATAGCCATTATCGTACATTTGAATAACTGAGTAGGCGTAATCATAACCATCTCCACCATAAATTTTTTCAAATTTTATTTGAGCAAAGGCTATTGAACAATTCATTAGAATCGCCATCAATAAAGCTGAAAATTTAAATGTGTTATTCATGTTGTCTGGTATTATAATGAGACAATTGTTTTTCTGATTTTCACCAAATCAGTCATTAGTTTTTCGAAATGATCCAAATGTAACATGTTTGCTCCATCCGATTTTGCTTTCGCTGGATTAGGATGGGTTTCTAAAAATATTCCATCAACACCCACTGCAATTGCTGCTTTGGCGATGGTTCCAATTAGTTCTGGTTTTCCTCCTGTTACTCCACTTGTTTGATTTGGTTGTTGCAAGGAATGCGTAATATCCATGATAACTGGAACATTGTTTTTTTGCATTTCGGGAATACCCCTGTAATCCACAACTAAATCTTGATAGCCTAAAAAGGTTCCGCGTTCAGTTAACATGATATTGGAATTTCCTGATTCTTTAACCTTATCTACTGCAAATTTCATTGATTCGGCAGAAAGGAATTGACCTTTTTTGATGTTTACATGTTTTCCTGTTTGTGCAGCGGCTACCAATAAGTCGGTCTGGCGACAAAGGAAAGCAGGGATCTGCAAAACATCAACATAATTAGCAGCTAATGCTGCTTCCTCATTAGTGTGAATATCAGTTACTGTTGGAATATTAAAGTGTTTTCCAACTTTTGCAATTATTTCAAGTCCTTTTTCATCACCAATTCCAGTAAATGAATCCAACCTTGAACGGTTCGCTTTTCTGTAGGATGCTTTGAAGATATAGGGTATTCCAAGTTTATCAGTAATTGTTTTGATACGTTCAGCAATTTCAAAACAAACTTCTTCACCTTCAACAACGCATGGGCCAGCCAATAGGAAAAAATTATTTTGATCTAAATGTTGAATGTTTTTAATGTTATTTAATGACATAATAGTTGTGTTATTTTTATTTAAAGTTTTTTACCAATGAAATGTATGCTCCTTGTCCAGCTGTTTTGTTTGGCATAATAAATCCTTCCAAGTTATTACTACCTGCATACACCATAAATCCTTTTGCTATATTTGCATAAATGCCTAATCCATAGCACATATTGCCATAGCCTCCATGACCAACAGTTGCGCTTAAAGCTATTTTTTTATTGAAACTATAATTAGCTTTAATATAAAACAATAAGCTGTAGTTACCATTAAATACATATCGAATACCTTCGCTTAATGTGAATTTAGGACTCAAACAAGTAGAGTATACAAGATTGAGTGTTGAAGGTAATGTTACATTTATTTTTTGCTTTTTGAAAGGTGCGATTCCATTAATGATGCTGTCTTGCGAAAGTCCCGAAAATGTAGAGTCTTGTAAATCATAAATGCTTGTTACATTAAATCCAGAATAATGAAAAAGCGAATCTTTATTCATGTAAAGTGTATTGCGATTAAATTGAATCAGACCAATATCTGCTACCGAAAAGGTTAGTTTAGAATCACCTATTTTTGTTTTGAATGGAGCTTCAAAATAGATATCAATACTAGCACCAATTCCATTGAATGCACCAATTCCTTTTTTAGCAGTATCACTTTGTGCAGCTTGAATAGAAGTGTTGAAATCAATGTATTGACCATCTTCACTTGTAAATAGTTCTGCTTTTTTTGCAAAAATGGATGCATATTGTTCACCTTTTAATAAGGATATTCCAATTCCCCATCGTGCTGCGCTGTCTAATTTTGATGAAAACAATCCAACTTGTAATTGCTGGTAACGAATTAAGTTCAAATTAAACCCATTAAAGTCAGCAGTTTTTCCTGCAAATTGGGCATTTCCATAAAAACCTACTTTGTAAAAATCCTTTGAATAGGAAGCATCAAAATGTTGACGATCTCTTACACTTACAAATACACTAAAATCTTTTTTGTGAAATAAGGAATCTAATTTAAAAGCAGCATAAATACCATAATTTATATCGGCTCCAATTCTGTTTTTGTTTTTTGATTTATCGAGTACTTCATTCTTTAGATCCTTGTCAATATAACCACCTGAATAAAATTTTGAAATAAACTTTGTGGTAAATGCATTTGCATTTAATCCATATTCTCCAACTATGCCAATACGCATAGAGGCTGAATCAGGAAAAGTATCTGAATAAATCATTGGTATTTGTGCCTTTAAAATTTGGCACAACACCACAAGAAGTATAATTAAGCTGTTCTTTTTCTCGTATAATAA
>JBIIOB010000205.1:0-4695 GCA_044337125.1 Bacteroidia bacterium | reverse complement strand
ACTTATAACTACTCCATTTTTAATTTATGGTTTATTAATTCTTGTGAATCCTCATATTTTAGAAGTGATTAAACTTTATTTGGAAAATCGATTAGGACATGCTTTTAAAGGAACGATGCACAATACAACCGATAATCGTTTTGAAATACTTATTCGATTGTTTACGGAGTTGATACCAATGTTTGGTTTGATGCTCATTGTTTTTATAATAGATAAAAAACAAAAATCACAAAACACATCTAAATTATTTTCTACGGAATTCCTTTGGTTAATATTAATTGGATTATCAGGTTCATTGCCGCTAATGAGTACATTGGAACAAAGAGGATTTTATTTACTTACAGCATTGCCATTTTTTGCTTTAACAGGTGCTGTTGCTATTGCAAATCCAATGAATCAACTTGTTTCAGCCATTAAAACAACCCATAACGGGTTTAAATACTTCTCCTGGATTACACTACTATTATTAATTGGATCTATAACATACACATTGACTTGTTTCGGCAAAACAAAGCGAGATAAAGAAATGCTAAGTGATGTTTATGCATTAGGAAATATGATTCCACGTGGCGAAAAAATTGGAATCCCTTCCGAAATGTGGGAAACCTGGAACTTTCAAACCTATATGGTTCGTTATAATTATATCAGTTTAGATAGTGAAGGTAAGGCAAACCGATTTTTTGTAATAGAAAAAGAATTATCAAAAGAATTAGTTCCTTCCAATTATGAATTATTTCCTTTAAAAACGGAGTACCTTGACTTGTATATCCTAAAAAACAAGTAGGAAATCGTAAATTTTACTATTTTTGAACAAATTTTAAAAAATGATTAAGAATAAAAAAGTTGTTGTAGTTCTTCCAGCATATAATGCGGCATTAACACTTGAGAAAACCTACAACGAAATCCCATTTGATATTGTAGATGAGGTTGTATTGGTAGATGATGTAAGTAAAGACAATACAATTGAGGTAGCGAAACGAATTGGGATTAAACACATCGTACAACATCAAAAAAACAGAGGTTATGGTGGAAATCAGAAATCGTGTTACGACAAGGCTCTTGAATTAGGTGGAGATATCGTAATCATGCTTCACCCTGATTATCAATACACTCCAATGTTAATCCAATCGATGGCCTATATTATTGCAAATGATTTATATCCAGCAGTATTTGGTTCAAGGATATTAGGTAAAGGAGCATTAAAAGGTGGAATGCCACTTTATAAATACTTCTTTAATAGATGTTTAACACTTACTCAAAACATTTTAATCAATCAAAAATTATCTGAATACCATACAGGTTATAGAGCCTTTTCAAGAGAAATTTTGGAAACAGTAAACTATGAAGCTAATGATGATGATTTTGTATTTGACAATGAAATGATATCTCAAGTATTTATGGCAGGATTCGAAATAGCTGAAATTACTTGTCCAACAAAATATTTTGAAGAAGCATCTTCTATCAACTTCTCTCGAAGCATGAAATATGGATTAGGTGTATTACGTGTTTCTTTTACACATTTCTTTTACAAACTCGGACTCAACAAATCCAAGATTTACGAGAAAAGAAAATAATTTAAAATCCCGAAAACTATTTTCGGGATTTTTTATGGAATCTTTTTTCGTGTTGCATCTTCATCATAAAACCACTATGATGAACCCTTCCAACACCACCAAAATTACGATTCCCAAACCTTGTCACGAAAGCTGGAATCAGATGACACCCAACGAACAAGGAGCATTCTGCCAAAAATGTTGTAAAACGGTAATCGACTTTAGTGCCAAATCAAAAGAGGAGATTATCAATACTCTTAAATCTAAAAAAAAAGAAAAGGTTTGCGGCAGGTTTGCGAACGAGCAAATTTCACAACCACTATTCAGCCTAAAAATTCCAAGAAATTTATTACCAAGTAAAATACCTATGCACAAAGCATTCGTTCTTGCTTTGTTTATTTCATTTGGAAGTACATTATTTAGTTGTTCTACACATCTGGGTCAAACGATGGGTGAAGTGGCTATAATTGATTCAATAGAAATCGAACAACTACAAAGTCAGGATACCAATGAAGTAAAGCACCTATTAGGAGATACCATACTGATTGAAGAGATTCAAGAACCAACCATATATGAACCGAAAATGGGCCAAGTTCAAGTAGTTCCAGATACAGGTTATGAGGAGAAAGAAATAAAAATGGGAAAAGTAAAAATCGATGAATAAAAAAATCCCCTTCAACATATGAAGGGGATTTTTTTTATTCTGTTTTAGGTTGCTCAGTAGCCGTGGAATCTTTTGAAACCGCTGCTGGTTTTGGTTGAGGCTTTGCCTTTTTCTTGTTTTTTTGTGTACCTGTAAAATTATATGTTTTTACAATTTTACCTTTTTTACGAGTAGTGAGTGTTCCTTCTATTTTATCGTCATCAATGGAACCCTCCCAAGAAAAACGTTCTTGTGTTTCTTCGTTTTTTGACTCCAATGTAAATTTCACTATTGCTTTGCCAGAAGTTGAATCAACTTCATACTCATAATCTGCCTGAGCAGCAACACCTGCCTGCCCCATAAATAAGGACTTACATTTACCTAACATAAAACTAACTTCATCCTTTTGAGGTTCCGGTTTTTTCTTTTCCTCTTGGGCAGTTAGGGTAATTGCAAAGATTTTCCCATCAATAGGACTTTTCTTTTTTGCTTGCGCAAATACACTACCCGTAGCAATTACAAATGCTATAACAATTAGTTTCTTCATAATTATAAGAACCCTCCCATTTCAGTTTTAACTCTATGTCTGTTACCTTGGCAATCTTTATGACCGCAAGAACTTAGGATAATAACGACAGCTATGAAAGCGCCAACAAATGCAAGTGTTTTTTTCATTTAGATAGTAGTTTTAAAAATTATTTAAAATGCAGCAATTTTATCTGACATATACTGACCTGATTTCAATTTCCCTACAATTTTAGAGAAACAATCAATGGTATAATTAACATGTTCCATTGTATGAGCCGCAGTTGGAATCAAACGTAAAATAATCATTCCTTTTGGAACTACTGGATAAACGACCATTGAACAGAAAATATTGTAGTTTTCACGTAAATCCAAAATTAAATTTGTTGCTTCTGGAATTGAACCGTTCATGTAAACAGGTGTAACACATGAATTCGTTTCTCCAATTTCGAAACCTGCATTTTTCAAACCAGTTTGCAATGCATTTGTGATTTCCCACAATTTATTTTTCAATTCAGGCTTTGTACGCATTAATTCAAGGCGTTTTAATGCACCTACTACTAATGGCATTGGCAATGCTTTTGCGAAAATTTGAGAACGCATGTTGTAACGCAAATATTCAACGATTTGCTCATCGCTGGAAATAAATCCACCAATTAAAGCGAATGATTTAGCAAAGGTTCCAAAATAAATATCAATTCCATCTTGGCAACCTTGTTCCTGACCTGTTCCACCACCTGTTGCACCCAATGTACCAATTCCATGTGCATCGTCAACAAACAAACGGAAATTGAATTTTTTCTTTAATTCAACAATCTCTTTTAATTTACCTTGATCACCACGCATTCCAAAAACACCTTCTGTAATCACTAAAATAGATCCATTTTGTGCTTCTGCTAGTTTTGTAGCACGTTCCAATTGTTTTTCACAATCAGCAATATCATTGTGCTTGAACACATAACGTTTACCCATGTGCAAACGAACGCCATCTAAAATACATGCATGAGATTCCGCATCGTATACGATAACATCGTGACGATCAACTAAACAATCAATAGCCGAAACCATTGCTTGGTATCCGAAATTACACAGGATTGTATCTTGTTTTTGAACGAATGCGGAAAGTTCTGATTCTAATTGCTCATGGAAGTTAGAATTTCCACTCATCATACGAGCACCCATTGGCATTGCAAAACCATAATTAGCAGCAGCATCAGCATCTGCTTTGCGAACTTCTGGATGATTAGCTAAACCTAAATAATTATTTAAACTCCAATTTAAACGCTCTTTCCCTCTAAATGTCATATTTGGACCAATATCACCTTCCAATTTAGGGAATGTGAAATAGCCATGTGATTCTTTCGCGTGCATACCAATTGGGCCACGATTTGCTTTTATTTTTTCAAATAAATCTTTCATTTTATCGTTTGAGTTTTGTGAATTTTAAATTTAAAGCGCAAAAATAAAGCATTCATGCCTATTTTCAAAGGTTTTTTAATTAACAGGCACCTAAAAAATATTTATGGTAGTATCAGTTAAAAACACTATATTTGCTGTCCTTTTTATGGCAAAAAAACTAATAAACATATTAACAATTGTATTTCTGCTTAATGCGGTTATGTCTTGTAATACCGACAAGGTTTATGAGTCAACAAATAGCAAAAAGAAGAAAAAAGTGGATGTTACGATAGGCAAGTTTAATAAACTTGTTAAAAGTAGCGATATGGAAGCGAAGTTCATAGCTGCTGTAAAATATTTCGAAAAGGAAGACTATGCAAGAGCATTAACACTATTCGAAGAGTTGATGAGTGTTTACAGAGGAACAACCAAGTCGGAAGAAATTCATTTTTACTACGCTTATTGTAATTACAACATTGGCGATTACATCGTTGCAGGTTACCATTTCAGAAATTATGTACGTATTTTCCCAAATGGAAAACACACCGAAGAATGTGCCTACATGAATGCATATTG
>JBIIOB010000204.1:0-4703 GCA_044337125.1 Bacteroidia bacterium | reverse complement strand
ACGAACTATCGTTGCAATAATGGGAGTGGATACACCATCCAATTTTAAATTAAAACTGATATCCGAACTGCCAGGATCGTCTTGATGAATTTCTACAGCTATTGTATTGGTTCCAGAAATTAAATTAGCTGCACTTATTGTTGTTGTTTGCCAATCATCTTCATTTGGCCAAGCAACTGTTCCTGAAGCTTCAGTATTGAAATCTATTGATCCACCTGGCATATTGCTTCTCCAAACTTCAACACCATTTAGATAAACAACAGCCCCATCGTCCCGAACCATTTCTAAATTTAACGAACTGAATGTAGCGGGGTTTATCACATTGAATTGTTTCCTAAAATAGGTGGTAATGTGTTTATTGTTCCCATCTATTCCATAACTTACGGTGGTTGCTTCATCGCCATCACCATAACCTAACTCCGCATTTCCAACTGCCCATGTGGCATCATTGAAAGATGGATTTGTCCAAGCTGTTTGTTGATTGCTTCCATTGTCTAGGTACCTCCACAATGAACCCGATGGAATAATAGTGGTAGTTTGAGCATTTAAGCTCAAAATACTTGCTAAGAATAATAAGATTGTAGTTTTTTGTTTCATGCCACAAATCTATTCTCGCAATTTTATTTGGGAGTTATAGAATTGAAGTCAATGCTTTATCTGTCTGTAAACTAATTAATAGCAAATGAAAGTTTATGTTAATAAGAAAACAGCTACTTGTCCTATTTCGAAGAGATTTTTTTAGATTTATTTACATTTTTCAAATCTTATTAACAGCCAATAAAATTAGGCTGTTTAATGATTAAATTTACACTCCATTAATTTATCCAGAATGAAATTTTCCCATTTACACGTACATACTCAATTTTCATTGCTTGACGGTGCTGCCGATGTTGCATCTTTATACAAAAAAGCAGTGAACGATAATATGCCTGCATTGGCTATCACCGACCATGGTAACATGTTTGGTGTTTTTAAATTTGTAGCCGAAGCAGGAAAACACAATACTCCAGAAAATCCTAATAAAGTAAAACCAATTGTTGGTTGCGAATTTTATGTGGTTGAAAATCGCCACAAACGTCAATTTACAAAGGAAGATAAAGATGTTCGTTACCATCAATTGTTATTAGCAAAAGATGCTGAAGGCTATAAAAATTTAGTAAAACTTTGTTCGTTGGGATACATGGAAGGTCTTTATGGTAAATATCCTCGTATTGATAAAGAATTAATCCTTAAATATCACAAAGGTTTAATCGCTACAACATGTTGTTTGGGTGCTTCCGTTCCTCGCACTATTCTTAAAAAAGGAGAAGATGAAGGGGAGAAAGAATTTAAATGGTGGTTGGATATTTTTGGTGAAGATTATTATGTGGAATTGCAACGTCACAATATTCCAGAACAAAATACAGTGAATGAAGTGTTGTTGAAGTTTGCACAAAAACACAATGTAAAAATAATTGCTTCGAACGATTCACATTATGTTGATCAGGAAGACGCAAATGCGCATGATATTTTACTTTGTATCAATACTGGTGAAAAACAAAGTACACCAACCTTAAAAGAGTTTGATGATGAAGTTTCTATGAAAGGCAAGCGTTTTGCTTTTTATAACGATCAATTCTATTTTAAAACCACTCAGGAAATGTCGCAATTGTTCAGCGATATTCCGCAAGCTATCGATAACACAAATGAAATTGTAGATAAAATTTCACCTTTAAAATTAAAGCAAGATATCATGCTTCCGAATTATCAAATTCCGGATGGTTTTGCTTCACAGGACGACTATTTACATCATTTAACATATACAGGGGCAAGGGAGCGTTATCGCGAATTATCACCAGAAATTGAAGAACGTTTGAACTTCGAATTGTTTACGATTAAAACAATGGGATTTGCTGGTTATTTCTTGATTGTTGCCGACTTTATTCGTGCTGGTCGTGATATAGGTGTATTCGTTGGGCCTGGTCGTGGTTCGGCTGCTGGTTCTGCTGTAGCTTATTGTATAGGAATTACCAATATCGACCCCATTAAATACAATTTGCTATTTGAGCGTTTTTTAAATCCCGATCGTAAATCAATGCCCGATATTGATACCGATTTTGATGATGAAGGACGCCAAAAAGTAATTGATTATGTAGTAGATAAATACGGAAAAAATCAAGTTGCTCAAATTGTTACCTACGGTACAATGGCTGCAAAGATGAGTATCAAAGATGTTGCTCGTGTTTTGGATTTAGCATTGCCCGATTCAAATGCATTGGCAAAATTAGTTCCTGATAAACCTGGAATTGAACTTGAACGTGTACTTACCGCACCACTTACTGGAGAAAAAAGTTTAGAAGAAAAAGAAGGCTTGACTGGCGAAGACATGGAAAATGTGAAACGCCTTCGTGAAATCATGAATGGAAATGATTTGCAAGCAAAAGTGTTGAAAGAAGCGCTTATCCTTGAAGGTTCTGTTCGTGGTACAGGTATTCATGCTGCAGGTATTATCATTGCTCCAATGGATTTAACCGATTTAATTCCGGTTTCTACTTCCAAGGAATCGGAATTACTAATTACACAATACGATGGAAAAGTAATTGAAGATGCTGGCGTAATTAAGATGGACTTTTTGGGTTTAAAAACCTTAACCATTTTGCGTGATGCATTGCGTCTGATCAAACAAAATCATGGCATTGACATAGTTATTGATGATGTTCCATTAGATGATTTAAAAACATTTGAATTATATCAACGTGGCGATACAAACGGTACTTTCCAATTTGAAAGTGCTGGTATGCAAAAATATTTGAAGGAATTAAAACCCGATAAATTTGCCGATTTAATTGCCATGAACGCATTGTATCGTCCAGGTCCAATTGAATATATACCGAACTTTATCAAACGTAAACATGGTTTAGAGCCAGTAGTGTACGATTTGCCAGAAATGGAAGAATACCTTTCGGATACATATGGTATTACCGTTTATCAAGAGCAGGTGATGTTGTTATCACAAAAATTAGCAGGCTTTAGTAAAGGTGATGCCGATGTATTGCGTAAAGCAATGGGAAAAAAGGATAAAGCAACGCTTGATAAAATGAAGAGTAAGTTTATGGATGGTGCAACCGCAAAAGGCTTGGCTAGCGATAAACTAGAAAAAATTTGGACCGATTGGGAAAAATTTGCGCAGTATGCTTTTAATAAATCACATTCAACTTGTTATGCATTTGTTGCATTTCAAACAGCTTATTTAAAAGCACATTACCCTGGTGAATACATGGCTTCCGTGCTTACACATAACTTGAGTAACATCGATAAAATTACTTTCTTTATGGATGAGTGCAAGCGTATGGGTGTTTCAGTTCTTGGTCCTGATGTTAATGAAAGCTCGTATCAATTTAGTGTAAACAAAGCAGGACAGATTCGTTTTGGGATGGGTGCAGTAAAAGGAGTAGGGGAGGCTGCCGTTATTTCTATTGTAGAAGAACGAGAAGCAAACGGGCCATACAAAAGTATATTCGATTTAGTTCGTAGAATTAATTTACGTGCTGCCAACAAAAAAACATTTGAAAGTTTAGCTTACGCTGGAGGCTTTGATTCGTTTGGTATTTCAAGAGCAACGTATTTTTATTTAGATGGAAATGATAACATTAATTTCCTTGAAAAAGCAATTCGTTATGGTAACGGACATCAGGATGGTGTCAACTCATCGCAAGTTTCCTTGTTTGGTGAAGAGAGTGAAGTTGAAATGCCAGAACCTACTGTTCCTACATGCGAGCCATGGAGTAATTTGGAGCAATTAAAGTATGAAAAAGATGTAGTTGGATTCTTTATTTCTGGTCATCCATTAGATACTTATAAATTAGAAATTGATAATTTCTGTTATCATTCTGTTGGTGATGTAAAGAAAATTGAAGAATTTAAAAATAAAGAATTAGTTTTTGGTGGAATTGTTACAATGGTTCACAATGGTATTACTAAAACTGGAAATCCTTGGGGAAAAATTAGCATCGAAGATTATCAGGAATCCATTGATTTAGCATTCTTTGGCGAAGATTATGTGAAGTTTAAGCAATACATGGTTCATGGCTTATTTTTGTTTATTAAAGGAAAAATTTCGGAACGATTCCGTAATTCTGGTAACTGGGAATTCAAAGTATCAAGCATTCAATTATTGTCAGAGTTAAGAGATAAAATGGCAAGAAACATTACAATCAATGTT
This sequence comes from Bacteroidia bacterium, assembly GCA_044337125.1. Taxonomy (GTDB): domain Bacteria; phylum Bacteroidota; class Bacteroidia; order 2-12-FULL-35-15; family 2-12-FULL-35-15; genus 2-12-FULL-35-15. The sequence goes on along the minus strand of JBIIOB010000204.1, from coordinate 502 downwards.
CCTCTAAAACAATTGTCGGATGAATTTATTTCGAAGTTTAATGACATTATTACTGAGAATGAAAAAATCCAACCTCGTAACTGTGCATTGCGCTTCAAAATTATTGATACAGATGAAAATGTGGCTATCGACTTGCCTTCTAAACGAGTAAAAATTAGTCCTACAAACGAATTTTTAGAAATGTTACGTGAAAACAATTTAGAGTTTAGGTTGAATTAGATTGTCTACAAGTATTCGTCAATCCTTATAATTTTAGAATGTTTAAACACCTCATTTTTTTCTTTTTACTAGTTATCCTTAGCTCTTGCAGCTTCAATAAAATGTTTTTGGTTCCTTATAAAATTACGAAGGAAACAAAACAGATTGAAATGCGCACAAAGCAAGGGGATACCATCATTACTTATTTTACTGGTGATGAACATCAACCACTCATTACAAAAAATCGAATTCCGATTGAAACAGACTACACCATTGAAAGTGTTATTTTTACTAGTAAGAATGG
>JBIIOB010000203.1:0-4717 GCA_044337125.1 Bacteroidia bacterium | reverse complement strand
CTTCATCTACCTCCTTTAACTTGGCAATGGCATGAAAATAAAACTGTAAGGAACAATTGCGATAACGGTTTAAGGAAGAAGGCGAAATTCCAAAATCAGCCATACCATTCAAACGCTCCATTATTTCAGGTGTTTTTAGAATGGTTATTTCATTACTATTTTCACTTATAATGGGAATGTTAACCAATTGTTCCGTTATCGTAACATTCGGATTTACCTTAGGTATCTCATAAAGCAATTGAGTTACAAACCTACTTTTTTCACCGCCACCCAATGCATCACTTTCGGTATTGTAAAGCAAATAAATGTTTTTTGCACGTTGCAATAATCGGTAGAAGTGATAAGAGAAAATGGCATCCTTATCGCTATAGGTTGGTAATCCAAAATAACGCTTGAGTTCAAAAGGAATAAAGGAATTTACCGTTTTTGCGGATGGCAAAATGTCCTCGTTACAGGATAATAAAATTACATTTTCAAAATCCAAGGTGCGAGTTTCCAACATTCCCATTACTTGCAAGCCCATTAATGGTTCACCATAAAAAGGTAATGTGGTGCTTCGAACAATTAGATTAATGATGCCTCTTAACGTTTTAATAGAGTCAATCGAATGATTGTAATCAATCATCAACGACTGAATCCGTTTGGATATTTTTGTATATGCAAATAGATATTCGAGTTCTAAACTGGTTTTATTTTCTGCATTTTTCTCATGTTGTGCAATGATTCCATTTTTCAGAATCTCCACCACGTAATTCATGCAGACAATTGCGTCATTGGGTTCGTTCCAATGATCAAATATGGGTTTGATGATTTCCCAAGCTTGTAATTGCTTTTCATCCAAATGCTTGATAATTGTTGTATGCGAAGCAAAGACAATGTTCTTTTTTTGTATTATATCAATTATTGGTTTGGCACTTAGACTATTTTCTTTACTATATAAAGCAATGTTTGTATAAGGATGTGCCAACAACTTTATAATATCCGAATGGTAAAAGCTATAATTTGTTTTTCCTTTTTGGATGGCTTTTGCATTTTCATGTAAATTGAACACCAATTCGAAATAACCTGCTATTGGCGTATTACGAAGTGGATACCCCATCGTAACATTTATGTCTTGTAAATCCTTTGGTAAGGAATGCAAAACAGGGAACAGTAAATTCTCATCGGCCAATACCAATGCCGTTTTTTGTAAATTATTGGTGGTAGCTTGAATGTCAGTTATGATGTTACCTGCAACTTTTGTTTGCGCAATGTTTTTTGCTGCACCTATAACGTGAATGTTTTTTTCTTCGGTACTTAATAAGTCTTCCGCAATTACAATATTGTTTTCTGCGCGTTTTTTGAATCGCCCAGAAGCATCGTGTTTACGGTAAAATTTACCAGCTTCCTGTATAGGATTATTCACATAATAATTATCAGTATCCCAAATTATTTCAGCTTTATTACTATCCAACAATTTTTCGATGATAATCTCTTCGGCTTTGTTGAGTGCATTAAAGCCTGCAAAAATTATTTTTTCGAAGTGGTGCTTTTTTGCTTTTTCTTCAACATCATCGGCAACAATGCGGTAGGATAAACCTTGGTAGGCATGGTGTTTTTTTAATAATCGTGCTTTGAAATTTTCGTAGTAAGTGCCCAACAATTGCCAAAAGTCAAGGTATTGCTTCTGAAAATCGGTTAGGCCTTCGGCATTTAGTGTCCATGATTCTAACTCCTTAATATCTTTTAAGTTGCCAAACAATTGTTTGTGATCAACTAAATAACGATCTATTTCATTAAAGTCGTTTAATAAAATTTGGCCCCATTTGCTGAATTCATCAAAAGTCTCTGTATTGTTTTTGTTACATTCTTTAACGGTTTCGTACAACTCGAATAGGAGGGTAGTGGTATCTGCATTTTGTAATTCAGATAACAAGGCCACAAAATCTTCGGTTGCAAAAATGGTAGGGGTGAAAAATGTTTTGTTAAGTTTCTTCGCGAAATACGTTTTTAAAAACAATCCAGCTCTTCGGTTGGGTAGAACAATGCATAAGTTGCTGATATTATCGCCATACTTTGCATGTAAATGATCTACTGTTTTCTCTAAAAAGGATTGCATTTAAAAGGTATTGATAAGTTTTTGCTTTAAAATGTAAATATAAAAATACTAATTGGTACTATTGTTACGTTATTCAGAAAAGAATAGACATGAAAAAAGCGCTGATCATCCTTTTTGTTTTCCAATATACTGGAATTGTTTTGAGCTTTTCGCAAGGAGAGGCTGTAAAACCTGCTACAGATGCTTGTCCTTCCTGGAACAAAAAACAGAGTACCAACAAGCTCGCTTTTTACAACGCTGCCAATAAAAAATCGAATTCAAAAGAAGTAAAGGAATTTAGTTCTCCTAAATACCAATATTTGTTTCCAAATAAGTCGCAAAATCAATCTAGTACCGCTTTTGCTTCAAAGGGAAACCGACCAGCAGGTGTTGATGTAGAGCGTTCCGAAAATACAACTACTGCACTTGTTCCTAAAAAGAAAAAAGAAGAACCAGTTGTTCAAGAGGAAAAAGCAACAGCGATTGAACAAAAAGCCGAAGTTCCTGCTTCAACCCAAAAGGAAGAAAATGTAGTTCCTGCTGGAAAAGGAAAAGATGCAACAGTAAGTGATTCAAAAGAAGAGCCAACTAAACGTGTAAAGAAAACAAAACGTGAACGCAAGCATTGGTTAAAGAAATTTAAATTGGGTAGAAAAAAGCGGCCGATTGCCCTGATTTTTAGATATGACAACAGTATTTCCACAGTACAGAAAGTATAAAAACAACAAGTCTTATTTTAAGATTTCATCCTTAACCGAATGGGAAGAAATTCAGATTATAGGTTCAAATTATTTGCATACAACGTTTGAGGTAAAGATTATGCCTGATCGAAATTTTATTCAGGATATGCTGTTTGATTATGCTGCTAACTGGGATGTGATAGAGGAGAAGGAGTATCTGGAACAATTGAACAAAACAAAAAATAACCCGTAGTTTCCTGCGGGTATTTTTTATTTTTTGCTTTTATTGCTTTATCAGTTTTATTGTTTCAAGTTGTTTTTCATTAACTATCCGAAGGAAATATATTCCAGCATTCTCCTGCTCCAAATTTATTTGTTGTGAGCCTGATATATTACGTTTGCTATAAATTAATTACCCTATTGCATCGTATACTGCAATGTCAGAAGGTGTATTTGTTAGTTCGAATTTAAAAATAGATTGACTTGGATTAGGATAAGCGACTGTAGATAGCCCATTTGCCAATTCGTTTATTCCTGATACTCCTGGTGCATATTTAGCAATATAACCACCTTTATATAGAGAAGGAGCAAGAAGGTCATAATCCGAAGTAGATGGGTCCATGTCGCAAAAGCTGTTTAACCACCCTGTGATTGCGAATCCACCATTTCCATCAATTGAAATGTCATTAACATTAATGTAGTAGTTCCCTCCAATTCCAAAAGCATATATAAGTTCACCATTCATATCTAATTTTCCTAAACACAAATCGGGTAAATTTACTGCATTTAAAAACTGTGTTCCACTTCCGGTATTAAAATCGAGTGAGTCTGTAAATGTTCCTGAAAAATAGATGTTGTCAGCATTGTCAAGTTCTACTGAAGTAATTACATCATCTGCATTTTGTGTACGTTTAGGAACAAATGTTTTCACCCAATTTAAGCTTCCTGTTGTACTTAATTTTAAAAAAAAGCAGTCTTTTAAATTGGATGTTAATATTGATGTTGCTCCACTGGGATCGAAATCAACAGCTCCTTCATAATAACCAGCAGCTATTATTGAACCATCAGAATAAGTGTCAAGTGAGTTAATGATTATTTGTCCAGTATCACTTACTTTACTTGCATAGAGTAAATTACCATTGCTATCATATTTTGAAATAAAACTTATTGGTGTTCCTAAACTGTTCGGACTTAACGTATTTGTTATACCGGTAGGATCCATATCGATGTCATCCTTAAAAGTACCTGTAAGGACAATATTGTTTGATGCATCACATTTAATATCAATGCCAATATCTTCATTGTTTCCTGATAATTGTTTTATCCAAACAAAATTACCACTACTATCCAATTTAGAAATAAACACATCATTATATGCCGCGGTTGTAGCTGTTATTGAATTATTAGATGTTCCTGGGTTAAAATCTACAGTTTGAAAAACACCACCAGTGGTGTATACATTACCCGCGTTATCTACAGCTAAACCATTAATAGTAGCGATGCCTGGTGATCCTTTGAAGTTTTTAGCCCAACTATAATTTCCAGATGGGTCTAGTTTTAAAATAAACCCATCTCCAAATGAACCGCTAGTTAGACTATTAACATTAGCACTTGGATCAAAGTCAACAGTACCTTTGAATCCGCCAGCAATGTAAATGTTTCCAACTCCATCAATTACGATTTCAGATGCATTATCTATATTGCTGTTACCTACTATTTTTAACCATTGAAATATTCCTGATGCATTGTACTTAACAACAAATGCATCATAATCTCCTACTGGTGTTCCTAGTGAAGCGGTTACTGTATCAGCAAAAGTGGTTGCTCCTTTAAACTTTCCTACCATATATACATTGCCATTTACGTCTGTCGCTAATGCACTTCCTTCATTGTCATTATTGTAGTTGCCAAAAGGATATGCCCAGCCAAATTCAGCAGTTTGAGAGCGAATACTAGATAC
>JBIIOB010000467.1:0-4719 GCA_044337125.1 Bacteroidia bacterium | reverse complement strand
AAATGACGGTTCATGCTGTCGGTATCAGCGCCTCGGCCCTGAAAAAAGCCACAATCCAGTAATATTTTCTTTCCATCAAGTGTGGTTAGAAGGTGTTTACTCCCTGTAACTGTGCGTGCTGCACCAAAAAATTGAATTTGCATAAAGGTATTTTAGTGATTGTACAAAGATACTATAATCTTTCGCTTTTTACAGGGTTCGAAAGGACCTAAAAATTGTCTTTTTATGGAAAATTTTAAATTTGGCATCTATCAATAAAATCAATAAATTTGTGTGTTTTGGGTAAAAATAGCAAATTGCTTTACAGGCACTTATACTTTTTTACATTGAGTAATTATTAAAGAGCACACTTCTTTTTCGGAAGAACAATTATATATGAAGAAGCATTTTCGCTTTATTATTTTATTGCTAGTGATGATTGGGCTTAACAAGCATGTTGTTATTGCTCAAACTTCCTTTGCCTCAGAAGATGAACTGAAAGCACAAGCAGCCAAGCTGTTTGATGAAGATGCGTTCGAAGAGGCTTATCCACTGTATTCACAATTGGTGAGTTTGTATCAAAAGGATGCGAACTATAACTTCCGTTTGGGTGTTTGTATGTTGTATGCTAGTGATGACAAGGAAAAACCGATTCCATTCTTAGAATTTGCTTCTAAAAATTCAGAAGTAGAAAAAGAGGTGTTTTTTTACCTTGCACGTGCCTACCATTTAAATTACCTTTTCGATGAAGCTATTAAAGTGTATAATGATTACAAGCGTGTAGCTTCAAGTGCAAAGGCGGAGAAGCTGATGGTAGAGCGACAAATTGAGATGTGTAAGAATGGTAAAAAATTATTACGCAACATCACCGATTTGGTGGTAATCGATAAAAAGGAAATGAGTCGCAACGAGTTTTATCGCTCCTACGACATTTCGGATATTGGTGGTAAATTATTGGTAAAGCCCGATGAGCCTGCTTTTAAAACACCTGTCGATAAAAAGAAAAAGGAAAATTCGATTATCTATTTAGCATCGAATAACAATCAGGTTTTCTTTTCGAGTTATGGCGAAAATACCGAACGAGGCAAAGATATTTTTGTAATTCGTAAATTGCCGAATGGCGAATGGAGTAAAGCACAAACACTCGGATATCCTGTAAATACAGAGTATGACGAGGATTTTCCGTTCCTCCATCCGAATGGAAAAGTACTGTATTTCTGTTCGAAAGGACATACTTCGATGGGTGGATACGATATTTTCAAAACAACTTTGAATGAGGAAACCAATACCTGGAACAAGCCAGTAAACATGGATTTTCCAATCAATACACCCGATGATGATATTTTGTATGTAACCAATGAAGATGAAAAGGAAGCCTTCTTTTCTTCGGCTCGTAATAGTGTAACTGGTAAAACAGCTGTGTTTCATATCAATGTAGAACGCAAACCAATTGATGTAGCTATCATTAAAGGAGCCTTGGTAGCAACCAAAGAAGGACAAGCATTGGATGCACGCATTACAGTGAAAGATTTGGGTGATAATTCCATTTTAGGTATTTACAATGCAAAGGAAAATGGTGGTTATTTAATCAATTTGCCGAATGGTGGTAAATTTATGTTTACTGTTGAAGTGGCTGGTATGCCAACTCAATCGGAGATGGTGGTATTGCCAACCCAATATGAGTTTAAGCCATTGAAACAAGAAATTAGCTACGAAGCAGGAACCGATAAATTAATTGTTAAAAATTTATTTGACGAAGAAGTAGATGATTCAAGTTACATGCTTGCTATGAAATTGATAAAAGAAAAATCAAAATTAGAAGCGAGCTCTGCAGCTGAAATTGCGGAAGCAAAAAACAATACCGCAACAACAGCTCAAACTACAACAGAAACAAATACAACTGAGCAAGATGGAACGGCAACGGCTAAAACAACTCCTACTAATTTATCGAATGAGGAAATTATAAAAATTGCCTACACGGATGCGAAGGATATTGAGACCGAAGCGAAAGAGTTTAAAGAACAAGCGGACATTGCATTAACAATTGCAAATCAGAAAAATGAAATTGCTCAAAATAAATTGAAGGAAGCGGACCAGTTAAAATCGGATGCTAACTCAATGAGCGACAAGGCAAAAAAACAAGCTACACTAGACGAAGCTAATGCTGCCTATAAAGAAGCGGAAGAGTTGAATCAAGAAACGGTAGCAGCATTCAATTTAGCGAAACGTTTGGAGTTAACCTCAGGAGCAAAACAAAAGGAAGCAGATCTTTCATTGTCGTATGCAAAAAACATTGAAACAGCTGTAAAATCTAAAAATGCAACTGAAGCATTGGCAAGGCTGGAAGAGCAACAAAAACAATTGGATGCCTTGAGTGCTGAGAATACCGCAAGTTCAAATATTGTAAACAGTATCAAGATTGATGCGGAGAATAAAAAACGTGATTTAGATAAAGCAACGCAAGAATTAGCCGATGTGAAGCAAGAGATTATTGACAATGAAACATTGATTGCTACTACTCAAGCCGATATTGAAAAAACAAAGAATGAACAAATCAAAGCCGATTTGCAAAATCAAATAGAAGGTTTGAAAGCTGACAATGAATTAAGTAAAAAAGACATTGTTAACTACGAAGAAAAAGTAAACAAACTTCAAAAGGAATACAATGGAATTTTAAATGAAGTAGCATTGGTAAGCAATGTGGTGAATCAATCGAAAACAACTACCAACGAATCGGCAGCTGCAACCGTGGCAGCAATCGACAAAACAAAATTGGAACAACAAGTTAATTCGATTAAGAGCAGTCCACCCGTTTCAACAGAAGTTGCTGCTGTAAAAACAAACAACACTGTAACAACTGAAAGCACAAATACAAATACTACAGAAGTTGCAGCAACAACGTCTGAAGTGAAATCGACAAACACTCCAGAAACAACGAATACAACAGAAACTGCATCAACAACTGAAACGGCTGCAGTTAAAGAAGATTACAATTCGAAGTTCAATGAAGAGTTGGAAGCTATTGAGTCGATTAGCAATCCTGTTGCTCGCGAAAATAAGAAAGCGGAAATTTATTCGAATTGGGTTACTGCAATGAATCAAGAGATTGCGGGATTGAAGCAAGAACAAAAAACAACTACCGATAAAGAACAGAAAAAAACAATTGCAGCTACAATAACTGGTTTAGAGAAAGATTTAAAAGCAAAACAACAAACGGTAAAAGAAACGCTGGCTTCTGCTAAAAAGTTGGAGAAGGAGCAAGGTTTGGCTGCTAATACAAACACTTCAGAAAACACTACGAATACAACAACCAAAAATACAACAACCGAAGCAACAACTACAAGCGAGTCGGCAACAGCCGCTTCCACTAATAAGTCGAATCAAGAGTATGCACAAGAATTGTTTGCTGCACAAAACATGAGCAATGAGTTGGAGCGTGAAAAAGCAAAAGCCGCTGTATTAAACAATTGGGCGAATGCAATCAATGCAGAGATGGAGAAGAAAAAGGCAGATATGAAGGCAACTTCAGATCCTGAAATGAAAGCTTTGCTTGCTCAAAAAATTGTTGATTTGAAAAAACAAAGTGAAGAAAAGCAAACACAAGCGAATGAAAGTATTGCTAAAGTTCAGGCACTTGAAGGAAATGCGGTGGTTGCGAATAAAACAACTGAGACTGGTTCTCAAACAACAACTGAAATAGCTGCAAGCAACAAAACAACAGAGAACGGTTCAGCAACAACAAACAATACAACGGAGTCAGGTTCTCAAACTACAACTGAAGTAGCTTCAACCAACAAATCAACGGAGACAGGTACTGCGACCACTAACAATACAACGGAGTCAGGAACTCAAACAACAACTGAAATAGCTGCAACAAACAAAACAACGGAAACGGGTTCTACAACAACAAATGAAGTTGCTTCAACAACTAACACCACTGAAATAAATCCAACTACTGAAGAGGAAGATGTGGTTCCAGCAGTTGCTCAGAAAAAACAAGTGGTTTATTCTGCCCCACAAGCAGCAGCTGAATCAACAAAAGCGAATGCTACAATCAAACAAGCAGAGCAATTGGATCAGCAAGCAAGTGATTTAAAACAACAAGCTGCTGAAGCAACTATAACAACTGTTAAAGATGAATTGTATGCACAAGCTGAGACCCTAGAAAAACAAGCACAAGGTAAAAAGTTAGACGCAGCTGCATTAACTGCTACAGCTAACAAGGTGGAATATACTGCCAATACAAACCAGTTGCAACAACTAGAAACGGCAACTGGTAAAAACAATGCAGATGATGTATTGATGGCAGGAATGATGAAAGATGAAGCTGTTATTTATTTTAATAAAGCTCAAAAGAATAGAGAAGAAGCTGCTGCTGCAAATCAATATTATGCAAAAGAAACCCTTTTAGAAGAAGCTGCTAAAAACGAACAAATTGCTATTGATAAACAACAAAAAGCAACTGCTATTTATAAAAAATACAATCCGAATTTTGTTGCAAGCAATACTAGCCCAGCAAATACCAGCCCGGATAATAAATGGGTAACAAGTACTCAACCAGTTAATAATAAAACCACTGAGTCTGCAACTACGAATCCAGTTGTAGCAAAAACAACTGAAAGTGCGACAAATGCAAGCAGCACAAATCCTTCGGTAGAAAATGTTGCTACAACAACTACGCAAAATAAAACGCCAGAAACAAATACAACAGCAACTCAAAGTAATGAAACAACACCTGTA
>JBIIOB010000202.1:0-4720 GCA_044337125.1 Bacteroidia bacterium | reverse complement strand
TATTGACTTAACTGTTTCGGGAGGAAACACTCCGTATGTTTATAGTTGGTCGAATTCCACTACTACAGAAGATATTGATAATGTTCCAGCAGGAATCTATTCAGTAATAGTAACTGATTCGGCAGGATGCAGTGCCTATGCAACACTTGATTTGATTGAGCCATTGCCATTGCAAATGCCTACAGGTATTTCACCTAATGGAGACGGTAAAAATGATTTATTTGTAGTTCATGGATTAGAAATATTTCCGAACAATCATTTAACAATCTTTAATCGTTGGGGAAATATTGTTTACCAAGTAGATGGATATCAAAATAAATGGGATGGTACAAATTCAAGTGGAGATGCTTTACCAGCCGGAACTTATTTTGTAATTCTTGAAATTAATAATAAAGAAATCGTATTAAAAGGATACGTAGAAATTAGAAGAGATTAAAAATATATAGATAATAAATAGTCATGAAAAAAATTCTAACATTATTAATAGCAACTGCCAGTGTGTTTTCAAGTAAAGCACAACAGGATGTTATGGTTAGTCAGTATATGTTTAATGGATTATTTCTTAATCCTGCTTACGCTGGTAGTCATAAATATTTTAGTTCCTCGTTATTGCATCGATCACAGTGGTTGAAATTTGAAGGAGCTCCTAAAACGTCACTTATTGCAGTTGATGGACCTTTGATGAATCAAAAAATGGGTATTGGATTAATTGTAGCACATGATAAAATTGGTGTAACAAGTCAAACCGATGTGTATGCAAACTATTCTTATTTTTTAAAGCTAGGTTCAGGAAAACTAGGCTTCGGAATTAAAGCAGGTGTTTCAAACTACACTGCTCAAGTAAGTGACTTAACCGTTTGGGATGCCGATGACCAATCATTTGCAGGCACCAAACAAAGTGCATTGCTTCCAAAGTTTGGATTTGGCACCTATTATTATACTGAAAAATGGTATGCGGGGTTTTCCGTACCAGCCTTAATTGCTTATGATCCAAACCATAATTTTAATTTGTCGGTAGAAAGTTCTTCTGCTGTTCGAAAGCATTATTTTTTAACTGCTGGTTATGTGTTTACTGCGAACGAAAAATTAAAAATAAAGCCATCTTTTTTAATCAAACATCAATCAGCAGCACCGGTTCAAGCCGACATCAACCTAACAGCAATGTACATTGATGCAATTGCCTTAGGATTTTCTTATAGAACAAACGATGCAGTTTCAATCATGTTAGAGTATCAAGCAAATCAGCGTTTCCGAATTGGGTATGCATATGATATTACAACTTCTAAAATCAGAAATTATACTTCAGGAACCCATGAAATTATGTTGGGTTTTGATTTTGGAAAAGACATTACAAAAGTTAAAACTCCACGATTCTTTTAAAATTCATTTTTATGTACAGATCTCTAAAGTATTCAATTCTACTCCTTACTGTTTTCATTTTTTCCGGATGTAGTAATTATTTTTATAAAAAAGCAAATAAAGAATTTGCTAACCTTCAATATTTTGATGCGATTACGCATTACAAAAAATCATTGTCAAAAAAGGAAAATCGTGACGCGAAAATAAAGCTTGCGAATAGCTATCGTTTGGTTAATGATGTGGCGAATGCAGAGCCATTGTTTTCTGAAGTAGTAAACTATGCTGAGTCTGAGCCTATCAATATGTTTTATTATGCAAAAATTCTAATGTCGCATGGGAATTATAATGAAGCAAAAGTTTGGTTGAAAAAATACTTGGAAAAAGTACCAACTGATATTGTTGCTCAAATGTTGCTTGCATCGTGTAATTCAGTGAATCAATTTATGCGCGATACTACATTGTATACATTAGAGCAAATTAATTTTCCTGAGTTTGAATCAGTATTTGGTCAAGTTCCGTACAAAGATGGTGTGGTATTTACAGCTGATAAAAAAGTAAAGTTGGATAGTAAGCAGGATGAATGGACAGGTAAATCGTATTATGATTTGTATTTTGCTGAAAAAGATAAAGATGGTCATTGGTTAAGTCCACAATTATTGAAAGGTGAAATAAATGGCCGCTATCACGAAGGCCCTGCAACATTCAACAAAGCTGGCGATGTAGCTTATTTTACTAGAAGTAATTATTTTAAATACAACTTACGCAAAAGTGCGAAAGATGAAAATAATTTAAAACTGTTTAAAGCAAAATTAGTTGATGGGAAATGGAAGCAATTAGAAGAATTGCCATTTAATAGTGATGAGTATTCGGTTGGTCATCCTAGTTTATCGTCTGATGAAAAAACACTCTATTTTATTTCTGATATGCCTGGTGGACTAGGAGGGACTGATATTTACCGTTCCACTTTTGATGGTGCTGTTTGGTCTAAGCCAGAGAATTTGGGGAATGTAATCAATACGCCTGGAAATGAAATGTTCCCCCACATGAGCGATGATGGCACCTTGTACTTTTCATCGGATGCGCATAATAATATGGGTGGAATGGATGTTTTTGCGAGTTCATATGATTTAAAAAATAAAAAATGGTTGCAGGTGGAAAATTTAAATTATCCTTTAAATTCTACAAAAGATGATTTTGCTTTTGTGTTGAATGCCGATAACAAAACGGGTTTTGTATCCTCCAATAGAGACCATGATGATAAAGTATTCGAAATTCAAAAACATGATCCTACATTTTGGTTAACAGGTGTAGTAACTATAAAAGGCAAAAATTTGCCATTCGAAGATGTGACTATCACATTGATTGATGAAACCAATGATTCAAAGAATGCAAAATTTTCTGTTCAAACAGATAAAAACGGTAAGTATAAAATTAAACTTAAGCCCAATACAGACTTTATTGTTTACGGCTCTAAAGAAAATTATTTTACGCAGAGTGTCGATTTATCAACGAAAGGAAAAAAGTTTTCTGAAGACTATACAGTGAATTTTCAATTGGATGAAATCATTATCGAAAAGCCTATTGTGCTTGAAAATATTTATTATGATCTAGATAAATGGGAAATCCGTCCAGATGCAGCAGCTGAATTGGATAAATTGGTGAAATTATTGATTGATAATCCGAATGTGAACATTGAGATGGGGTCGCATACCGATGCTCGTGCTGGTGATCATTATAATCTGGTGCTTTCCGATAAACGAGCAAAGTCTACTGTTGATTATTTAGTATTTAAAGGAATTGATGTAAAGCGCTTAAAGTATAAAGGTTATGGTGAAACCAAATTAGTCAATCGTTGTAAAAACGATGTTGAATGCACTGAAGAAGAACATCAACAAAATAGAAGAACCGAATTTAAGGTTACAAAAATTACAAAAAAATAATTCAAGCCGTAAATACTAACTATAATGAACAAAAATATTTCCCTTATTATTGCTATTGTGTTTTTAGCTAGTTGTGCTCCTATTTACACGCCTAATATTGTGCACACACCTCTGTTTTCGGAAAAACATGATGCCGATTTTCAATTAGGAATGGGTACATGCGGCTATGATGTTCAGGCAGCATACGCTCCTACAAATTATTTAGGAGTTATGTTTAATTCCTCTTTTCAGTACAGAGATATTGCAGATACCAATAGTTATCAGAAGCATGAGTTTGTTGAGGGTGCTATAGGTTATTATGGCAAAATTGATGAAGCTGGTCGTTATGAATGTTATATAGGTTTTGGAAATGCTGAAGCAAAAAGTTATAACCCTGATTTTTATGGATTAGTAAGTGGGAACTATAATCGTTTTTTCATACAACCATCCATTGGTGCAAAAATGAATGTTTTTGAAGGAGCATTTTCATTAAGAGTTGCTTATGTGGACATGTATAAAATTTCAAAGAATGTTGAGTACAAGAGAAGTGAATTGAATTCATTTTATTTTGAACCCGTTCTCACTGCAAAGGTGGGGTATAAATTTGTTAAGTTTTTTATTCAAGGTGGTGTTTCGCTGCCAATTGAAAACACGCTGAAATATACGGATTCACCCATCCTTCTGAACTTTGGTTTGAATTTTAGTTTTTCTAAAGCATATTTAAAAAAGAAAGAATAATTGTTCTATTCTAGTGTTCTATTCTAGTTTGGATGCTTGTTCATTAATTTTTGATTATGCTATTAAACACATTTTCAAGGCTATATGGGTAGCTTTTATTGAATTTTGGTCCTGGAATCTATTAAAATATGATGAAAATCATATTTAGTTCTTTCAAGTTACAATAATTTCGTTAGAATTTTTCCATAAATACCTTAACAATGCCTAAATTAGTCCCTAAAGAATTACACACGAATGGTAAAGCTGTAAAAATGAACAGTAAAGAGGGACTAAATGCTTTATTTGAATATGCTACCGAAGGTATATTAATTACAAATAGCAAAGCAGAAATAATAAAAATAAATCCAAGTGCAGAAAAGCTTTTTGGCTATAAACCAGGCGAATTACTTGGGCATAAAATTGAAACCTTAGTTCCACAAAAATACCAATCGAACCACGTTCATCATCGCGATAGTTATAAAGAAAATCCCCATGCCCGTGCTATGGGCAAAGGGAAGAACCTTTTTGGTTTAAAGAAAGATGGATCCGAATTCCCAGTTGAAATTAGTTTAAGTAATTATAATAGTAATGATGAATTGTTTGTTATCGCTTTTATAATTGATATTACTGAACGTAAACAAGCCGAAGAAAAACTAAAATCCTATTCTACCGAATTAGAAAATCGTGTTGAAGATCGTACTCTAATGTTGCGCGAAGCAATTGCT
>JBIIOB010000201.1:0-4759 GCA_044337125.1 Bacteroidia bacterium | reverse complement strand
ATTTGCAGCAGCATTATTAGCATATTCAGGAACTATTCATGAAGTAAATGGCAAGCCAATTCACTCAAGCTGGATTATTTCTATTGCTTTTATCATAGGTGCTGTATTTTCAGCAACAGCTGGTTATATTGGAATGAAGGTTGCTACTAAAGCAAACGTTCGTACTACACAAGCAGCTCGTACAAGTTTAGCACAAGCATTAAAAGTATCCTTTACAGGTGGAACTGTAATGGGACTTGGTGTTGCAGGTTTAGCTGTATTAGGATTAGGTGGATTATTCATTGCTTTCTTATCTATATTTAGTGGCTTAGGTGAAGACACTGTTAAAACTGCTATTGAAGTATTAACAGGATTTTCATTAGGAGCAGAATCAATTGCATTATTTGCACGTGTTGGTGGTGGTATTTATACAAAAGCTGCTGACGTTGGGGCTGATTTAGTTGGTAAAGTTGAAGCAGGTATTCCTGAAGATGACGTTCGTAACCCTGCAACAATTGCAGATAACGTTGGTGACAACGTTGGTGATGTTGCTGGTATGGGTGCGGATTTATTCGGTTCTTATGTTGCAACAATTTTGGCAACAATGGTATTGGGTCAAGAAATCATTGTTGAAGATAATTTCAACGGAATGTCTCCAATCTTATTACCAATGGTAATTTGTGGTTTAGGTATCGTATTTTCAATCATTGGAACTTGGTTTGTTCGTATTAAAGATGAAAAATCAAATGTTCAAAATGCATTGAACTTAGGAAACTGGTCGTCAATGTTATTAACTGTAATTGCATCTTACTTTGTAGTAAATTGGATGTTACCAGAAACATTGAACTTACGTGGATATGAATTTTCTAAATTAAATGTGTTTTTAGCGATTGTTGTTGGTACAGTTGTAGGTGCAATCATGAGTATTGTTACTGAATATTATACCGCAATGGGCAAAGCTCCTGTTTTATCAATCATTCAACAATCATCTACTGGACATGCTACTAATATTATTGGTGGTTTATCTGTGGGTATGAAATCAACAGTTATTCCTATTTTAACATTAGCAGCTGGTATCATGGCTTCTTATTATTTTGCTGGATTATATGGTGTTGCTATTGCTGCAGCAGGTATGATGGCAACCACTGCTATGCAATTAGCAATTGATGCATTTGGTCCAATTGCAGATAATGCAGGTGGTATTGCTGAAATGAGTCAATTACCTCCAGAAGTTCGTGAACGTACTGATAATTTAGATGCAGTAGGTAATACGACAGCTGCAACAGGAAAAGGATTTGCTATTGCATCAGCTGCATTAACATCTTTGGCATTATTTGCTGCATTTGTTGGAATTGCTGGAATTGATGCAATTGACATTTACAAAGCACCAGTATTAGCAGGTTTATTTGTAGGTGGTATGATTCCTTTTATATTCTCTGCATTGTGTATTCAAGCGGTAGGAAAAGCTGCAATGGACATGGTTCAAGAAGTTAGACGTCAGTTCCGCGAAATTCCAGGAATTATGGAATACAAAGCAAAACCTGAATATGAAAAATGTGTTGCAATCTCTACTAAAGCATCTATCCGCGAAATGATGATGCCAGGTGCAATTGCATTAATTACTCCTGTAATTGTTGGTTTCATTTTCGGTCCAGAAGTATTGGGTGGTTTATTAGCTGGTGTTACTGTATCAGGTGTATTGATGGGTATTTTCCAATCAAATGCAGGTGGTGCTTGGGACAATGCTAAAAAATCATTCGAAAAAGGTGTATTAATCAATGGCGAAATGTTCTACAAAAAATCGGAACCACACAAAGCATCTGTTACAGGTGATACTGTTGGAGATCCATTTAAAGATACATCTGGTCCATCTATGAATATCTTAATCAAATTAATGTCTATCGTATCATTGGTTATTGCTCCATACATTGCAGTAAATACTGCTGAGGCAGGAATGAAATGCGAAGGAGAAATGATGGAATGTACTGAAATGCACGAAGGTTGTGGCGAAGGAGCTATGATGCATGAAGGTTGCGAAAGCATGAGCAAATGCGACATGACAGAATGCGCTAAAATATCAAAAGAAGAGTGTGCTAAAATGTGCGATGAAAAAGGATGTACTCCTGAAGAAAAAGCATATTGCATGAGCATGTATGGTGCAGATGGAAAATTTGTTGGTCCAAAATGCGACATGAGCCAATGCATGAACATGAGCAAAGAAGAGTGTGCTAAATATTGTGATTCAGTTGGATGTTCTGCAGAAGAGAAAGCAATGTGTGTTCAACATGCAGGTGCAACAATGGGTGCCAAAAAAGACTGTTGCAAAAAAGGTGGAATGGAAGAGAAAAAAGCATGTTGCAAAGAAGGTGCTGCTGCTGGGAAAGCTTGTAGTGGAGAAGCAGCAAAAAAAGCGTGCATGTAAGGATGTACACACGGCTGCAAAACAAAAGAAGAGTGTGCTAAAACATGTGGTGAGTCTTGTGTAAAAAAACACTAATTATTACATAAATTAAAATAACGCCTCTTCATTTGAAGGGGCGTTTTATTTAAATCCTAAGTCAAGTGCTTTCAATCATTACTACCTATTTCCCGAACCTAACAACAACTCAACTTGAGCAGTTTAAACAATTGCAAAGCTTGTATGAACATTGGAATGCACAAATAAATGTTATCTCGCGAAAAGACATCGAATCACTTTACGAAAAACATGTATTGCATTCATTGGGAATTGCTAAAGTGATGGAGTTTAAACCTAACACAAAGATTATGGATGTAGGTTGTGGAGGTGGATTTCCAGGAATACCTTTGGCCATATTGTTTCCAGACTGCAAATTTCATTTAGTAGATTCTATAGGAAAAAAAATAAAAGTGGTAAATGAAATTGCTTCAGCAATAGGATTGCAAAACTTAACAGCTGAGCATAAACGGGCAGAAGAAGTAAAAGATAAATTTGAATTTATTATTTCTAGAGCCGTTACTGAATTTCCTGCATTTTACAAATGGGTACAGAACAAAATTTCGAAGTCTCAATTCAACAATTTGCCTAATGGAATATTATATTTAAAAGGAGGAGATTTAACAGAAGAGTTGAAAGACTTTAAAAAACGAGTTGTTCTGTATGACTTGAAGGAATATTTTAAAGAAGAGTTTTTTGAAACTAAAAAAGTAGTGTACCTACCGATGTAACTACTTCTCCTCTACTATTACAAAAATATCTTCATCATCTTTTTTCATCAAGTATTTTTCTCTTGCAAACTTCTCAAGGGTCTTTGGATTGGTATTTAATTCTGAAATATCAGATGTAATTTGTTTTATTTCCGCAGCATAATAGTTGCGCTCTTCCTGCAATTTTTTAACATCATTTCGCAACTCCAATTGCGTTTTCAAATCGTTTTTATCAAAAAAAACAATCCAAACCACCAAACCTACAATCGTCAGTAAGTATTTATTTTTAATGATGTTAAAAATTCTTTTCATAGTTAAATTGTATTACACAAAAATAAGCACGAAATTTATAAATAATAGATAGCCAAATTATACGTTATCAACCAAACAATTAACAATATGCTAAATCGAATCAGCCTACTTCTTCTACTGTTTATAATTAGTAAAGGTGCTTTTGCTCAATCTTTTAAGGAACAACAGCGTAAAAACACCCGGGTAAAAGCTGCATATTCAGAAAAATGGGAGTCCTTAAAAGCGGAAATCACAAAAAAAGGATTTGATGCCAATAATTTCGAAATTTTTATACGCACATTTAAACACGAGGAACTTGTGGAAATTTGGCTAAAATCAAAAGGTGCAAATGAGTTCAAATTATTTAAAACTTATGCAATTTGTAGTTCATCTGGTGTATTAGGTCCGAAAAGGAAACAAGGAGATGGACAAGTACCAGAAGGCTTTTACCAAATAGCTGTTTTTAATCCTTATAGCAGCTATCATTTATCCTTAGGCATTAATTATCCTAATGCAAGTGATAAAATCATTGGAAAAGGCAATTTAGGCGGTGATATCATGATACATGGCAGTTGTGTTACAATTGGCTGTATTCCTTTAACAGACACCTATATCAAAGAAGTTTATATTCTTGCTGTAGAAGCTAAAAATAATGGGCAACAAACCATTCCTGTTCATATTTTCCCAACACGTTTGAACGAAAAGGGCATGAGCTTTTTAAAGGATGAATTTGATGGGAATAAAACACTTCTTAATTTTTGGAATAATCTTAAGCAAGTATATGATTATTTCGAAAAGAATAAAAAGCTTCCTAAAATAAAAGTCAACAAAGATGGAACCTATGCTATAATTTAAAAATTAACCTTTTCAAATTGGCTTATCTTATTTAAATCTTGAACCACTTGGCCGTTTTTATTTTGGCCAAACACAGAGATAAATTTTGCTCCATACACCACTTCTTCATATGTATAAGAATAACGAGTATTTACAGTTTGGGCAAAAGTATCATCAAAACCATTTAACAAAATCATAAACTCTGCATCTGATTCAATCAACTCTTTTTCGCTCATTCCCCATAAAGGACTGTTTTCATCAATTGGATGGTTAATGGTCCAAGTCATTGGAAAGAAAACAATTTTTTTCAATTCTAATTCAAGTGGACGGAATCTCCTTACCATTACTCCATTTTCATTTTCAAGTTTTGCTAGCGTAACACGGCACTCCATATCTGAAATCTGACTGTTTCTCATTTTATTAGCTATTCTAAACTGAAATGCTTTCCCATTTTTAAAAGGTGCAATGATTGCATTTTCGCTAAATAACA
>JBIIOB010000200.1:0-4763 GCA_044337125.1 Bacteroidia bacterium | reverse complement strand
TGGAAAGTGTTTGAAAATCGGTTGTAGCTTTTAGTGTTTTGGACAAACCTTCTGCAAAAAATTCACTTTGGTTATAACCTCTTTTTTTCTTTTTTCTGGGATGTAATGGAACAGGAATGATAATGTCAATGTCTTTAAATTTTTCAGAGCGTTTTAATTCATAGCCATATAATTTTCCAAGTGTAATTCCTACTTCTTTTTGGCCCTTGTATTTAAGTTGATGAATTAGCTGTTGTACTTTCCCTCCTTTACCAAAATTGTAAAATGCTGCTGCAGAGAAAATAGTCACTCTTCCCCAGAATAATTTTTCTATTGGATTGTCGTTATAGAGATGGTAATTTGTTTTTGGCAAATGAAATCTACAATAGGTACAAATGCTATCTTCATTTTTAAACAGACTTTTTCCACAAGCTGCGCATATTTTGGGATATATCAATGATATAAAATCGTTTATCATACCTTTTTGTTAGTATAAAACATAAATTGTATAACTTTGTAACACGAAAATATAGATTCAAATAAATTATGGAAAACAATCAGGAAGAAAAAAAGTCGAATAATAAGGTTTTGCTAATCTTTTTATTTCTATTAATTGGAGGTAATTTAACCTTTGCTTGGTTATGGTGGCAAGAAAAAAACAGAGCAAATACTGTTGTTGTGGAAAAAGAACAAGTAATTGTTGAGCGTGATAATGTAAAAGCTGATTTGTTAGAATTACAGCAGGAATACGCAACTTTGCAAACCAATGATGCAGGATTGCAAAAGGAATTGGAAGCAAAACGTGCTGAAATTGCTGAATTGATAGAGCAAGCAGAGAAGCATAAAGGTGATGCATACATCATTTCTAAGTTACGTAAAGAGACAGAAACATTACGTAGCATCATGAAACATTATGTTGTTGAAATTGATTCCTTAAATACCTTAAACAAAACAATTTTGGCAGAAAAGGCTAAGGTTTCGGACGACTTAACTGCTGAAAAGGATAAAACTTCGCAATTGTCAAAAGACAAAGAGAAACTTCAAAGCACCGTAAATTTAGGGTCTATCCTAAAGGCTGAAAATCCAACGGTAAAAGGAGTTAAATTCAAGTCTGGTGGAACAAAAGAGGTGGAAACAACAAAAGCTTCACGCGTTGAAAAAATTAAAGTATCCTTTGTTATTGGTGAAAACAAAATTGCAAAGGTGGGTGTTAAACCAGTTTATGTGCGTATTGTGTCGCCTGATGGCAAGGAAGTTTGCAAATCCCAAGATGATATGAACATGGTGAAATTTAATGGTTCAAGAGGTTATTTTGCAGGTAAACAAGATATTAATTACAAAAATGAAGAAGTGGCTGTTGATGTTTTTTGCAGTAATTCAACACCTTTTGTACCAGGGAAATATTTAATTGAAATTATTGCTGATGATGCTGTAATTGGCGGTTCATCAATTACATTGAAATAGTAATAATAGTTATAAAATAGTTTGAAAAGCATTCCATTATCGGGATGCTTTTCTTATTTTTGTTAAATACATTAATTGAGAATGAATCCGAATATAGATCCTGATAGCGAAAATTTAAGTTCAGCAGAAAAAGAGTTTGAGAAAGCTCTTCGTCCTGCCGATTTCTCTGATTTTACTGGTCAGAAAGAAGTGGTTGAGAATTTAAAAATATTTGTAAAAGCGGCCAAACAACGTGGCGAAGCTTTGGATCATATATTATTACACGGCCCTCCTGGTCTAGGTAAAACTACTTTAGCAAATATTGTTGCAGCTGAGTTGGGTGTAAATATTAAAATTACTTCTGGTCCTGTGTTGGATAAGCCAGGCGATTTAGCTGGTTTGCTTACCAATTTAGAAGAATACGATGTGTTGTTTATTGATGAGATTCATCGTTTAAGTCCAATTGTTGAAGAGTATCTATATTCAGCAATGGAAGATTATAAAATTGATATCATGATTGATAGCGGGCCCAACGCTCGAAGTGTTCAAATTAAATTGAATCCTTTTACCTTGGTTGGTGCTACTACTCGTAGTGGTTTACTAACTGCACCTTTACGTGCTCGTTTTGGAATTAACTCCCGTTTGAATTATTACGATGCCAAATTGTTAAAACAAATCATTACACGTGCCGCTGCTATCCTAAATGTTCCAATCTCTGAAGATGCAGCACATGAAATTGCTCGAAGAAGCAGAGGGACACCTCGTATTGCAAATGCCTTGCTCAGACGAATTCGTGATTTTGCTCAAATAAAAGGGGATGGAAATATTGATATGGAAATTGCCCATTTTGGTTTATCGGCCTTAAACGTTGATAAAAATGGTTTGGATGAAATGGATATACGAATTCTATCTACTCTCATCGAAAAATTCAAAGGCGGTCCAGTAGGTATTACCACCATTTCTACTGCTGTTGGTGAAGAAGCTGGTACCATTGAAGAAGTGTACGAACCTTTTTTAATCCAAGAAGGTTATTTGGTGCGTACACCACGCGGACGTGAGGCCACCGAACTTGCCTACAAGCATTTAGGAAAAATTCCTCGCTCGTTTAAAGGAAGTTTATTTGATACGGAATAAACTGAATACGTACCGTTTATTTAACACCATTTTTTATCTCACATTTTGGATCATTCTAATCGCAATTCGTTAGTGATAAAATCAGAAGCCAAACGCTTGGGTTTTGATTTTGTTGGAATTTCGAAAGCTGAATTTTTGGAAGAGGAAGCTCCACGATTAGAAAATTGGCTAAATAAAAATATGCATGGGCAAATGAGTTACATGCAAAATCATTTTGATAAACGATTAGATCCACGCATTTTGGTGCCGGGTGCAAAATCAGTTGTGTCCTTGTTGTTGAATTATTTCCCTTCACAAACACAAGTGGATGAAACAGCCCCTAAAATTAGCAAGTATGCCTATGGCAACGATTATCACGATGTCATAAAAGATAAATTAAATCAGTTGCTTCAGTATATTAAGGAGAATATTGGTGAAGTGGATGGACGTGTGTTTGTAGATTCGGCTCCAGTGCTTGATAGGGCATGGGCCCAAAAAAGTGGATTGGGTTGGATTGGTAAGAATAGTAATTTGATTAACAAACAACGCGGTTCTTTCTTTTTTATTGCTGAATTAATAATTGATTTGGAGCTGGAGGCCGATGGTCCAATTAAAGATTATTGCGGCACGTGTACAAAATGCATTGATGCTTGTCCTACTGAAGCTATAGTTGCTCCTCAAATAGTGGATGGAAGTAAATGCATCAGTTACTTTACAATTGAATTAAAGGATGCAATTCCTGCTGATGTAAAAGGGAAATTTGATAATTGGATGTTTGGTTGTGATGTTTGTCAAGATGTATGTCCATGGAATCGTTTTTCGAAACCACACCAGGAACCACAATTTAATCCAGCAAGTGGTTTGCTTGAAATGACAAAAAAAGAGTGGTTGGAATTAACAGAAGAAACCTTCAAAAAAGTTTTTAAAGATTCGGCAGTGAAACGTACAAAGTTTAGTGGGCTAACACGTAATATTAAGTTTATTACGACTTCGTAACATTCTTAAATACTTCCATTATTTCATTCTTGTACATATGACCAAACGTAGTTAAACACCATACTTTTAATAGGGTTTTTTCATCTGGTTTAAGCCATTTTGCTGCTTTCATCAATTCTTTTTGAAAAAGTGCTCTATCGAAACTCACTTTTTCAAGTATATTTTTACTTAATTCAAACATATAATTGGGATGTTGTCTTAAGGGTTAATGTCTAATAATTGTTCCTCTTTGAACGTTTTTGATGCCACAAAGTTACTTTTTAGCAGTACTTTTTTGGCACATTTTACTGTTAAAAAACCATAAAATGTTGGTAACTATTTTGTTTCTCCCCAGCGGTAGCTATCCTGACGTAAGCCACACAAATCAATTACTCGATCAACAACTGTTGCTGCAATTTCTTCCATTGTTGCAGGTTTACTGTAAAAAGAAGGACTTGCAGGGCAAATGATTCCACCTGCCTCGGTTACAGTTTTCATGTTGTTTATATGAATTAAACTTAGAGGAGTATCTCGTGTTACTAAAACTAATTTTCTACGCTCTTTTAAAATTACATCTGCTGCACGGGTGGTTAAATCATTGCTAATTCCTGATGCGATTCTTGCCAAGGTTCCCATGGAGCATGGGCAAATTATCATTGTATCAAACTTTGCTGAGCCAGATGCAAATGGAGCATAAAAATTATTTTTGTCATAAATGGTGTATGGAATTTTATCAAAATCAGCATTGTCTAATTCAAATTTCCACACATCTTTTGCATTATCACTCATTACCAAGCCTACAGTTTCAATTTGATCGCTGAGTGCCTGTAATTTGTCTAACAGTACTTTTGCGTATATAGCGCCACTAGCACCAGTTATTGCAACTACAATTTTATGTTTATTCTGATTGTGCACCGTTAAATTTATAAGTTAATGTAAATGATAATTGATTGTTTACTTGTCCTTGATTAAACCAATAACTCGCCCCCGTGTTATAATTCCGAATTGGTAAAAGAGAATAGGAGAATCTCCAGCTTATTCCAAGGTTTTGAATAATGGTATAATTTAATCCTAAGTTGGCGTTGATTTCATAGCTGTTAAAAGGGTTGGTTCTTGGAATTTCACCATAAAAATTAAATTCTTTTGCATTGATTAAATAACCAAAGCCTGGGCCTAAATCAAATGTAAATTTCTTTTGGTGGTATTGAAATAACAAAGGAACTTCAATATAGTTTAAACGCATTAAAAAATAA
>JBIIOB010000005.1:0-15361 GCA_044337125.1 Bacteroidia bacterium | reverse complement strand
TATTAACCGAGGTGGTACTATTTTAAAAACTGCTCGTAGTAAAGAATTTTTTACACTAGAAGGAAGAAAAAAAGCAGGAGAAAATTTGCAAAAACATAAAATTGATGGTGTAGTAGTTATCGGTGGTGATGGATCATTTAAAGGTGCGCTTCAATTTAGTGCTGAATGTCCAATTCCATTTGTTGGTTGTCCAGGCACCATTGATAATGATTTAATTGGAACTGATTTTACGATTGGTTATGACACCGCCATCAATACCGTGGTAGAAGCAGTTGATAAAATTCGCGATACCGCTGAAAGTCATGATCGTTTGTTTTTTGTGGAAGTAATGGGACGTGATGCTGGATTGATTGCATTGCGCGCTGGAATAGGTGTTGGTGCCGAAGCCATTTTGATGCCCGAAACAAAAACTGATGTTGAAGATTTAATTAAACGTTTGGAAAGCGGACGTAAAAATAAATCTTCGAAAATTATTTTAGTAGCCGAAGGCGATGATGCAGGTGGAGCTTTTGTTATTGCAGAGCAAGTGAAAAAGCGACTGCCTTATTATGATACGCGTGTTACAATTTTGGGACATATTCAACGTGGAGGGAATCCAACTGCTATGGAACGCGTGAATGCTAGTAGAATGGGGTTTGCGGCTGTGGAGGCATTAATGAAAGGCGAAAAAAATGTGATGATTGGTGTAGTTGATAAACAAATCAGTTATACGCCATTTGAAAATGCGGTAAAACATATTCAGGAATTAAATCCCGATTTAATGCGAATGGTAAATATTTTATCGCTTTAAAACATTTTGAATCATTTTCTGTTTAATTAGAAAATATAATGATGAATTTTAAAATTTTAATCTACTTTTCTTTAATAATCATCCTTTCAGGATGTAGTTTGTTTCGTCCTTCTCCTAACAAGCTATACAAGCGGGCAGTAAAAGCACAACCTTACGATGTAATTATTGTTCCTGGTGTTCCTTTCGAAGGAACCGAATGGACAATGGCGATGCGTGGTCGCGTTATTTGGGCATCCTATTTAATTAAAAAAGGGATTGCAAAAAATGTAATTTTTTCGGGTGGTGCTGTTTATACACCTTATGTGGAAGCTCGTATCATGGCCTTGTATGCAGAACAATTGGGTGTGCCGAAGGAAAAAATAATTCTGGAGGAAAAAGCAGAACACAGTACCGAAAATATTTACAATTCATATTGGTTAGCTAAAGAAATGGGTTTTACCAAAATAGCGGTAGCTACCGATATGTTTCAATCAAAGTTGTTGATGGGTTTTACCAATCGTAGATTTAAATTGCCTATTGCGCACATTCCGTTTGTGGTAGATACACTTAAAACAATTCATGATGTTAATCCTGTAATTGATCCTAGCTCCGCAAAAGTCGATAATTTCAAATCAATTGTAGAAACACAAACAAAGCGTTACCGTTGGAGAGGTACTCGTGGAAAAAACATCAAATTCCGAAAAGAATAACAAGGTGTTTTAATTTCATTAATTTTTTATTTGTAATTCCCTCGCACATATTTCGACAAGCTCAATATGACGAGCACTCATTTCTGAGTCTGAATCAAAACAATTTTAGGGGAAGGTATTTTAAATAGAATTTAAACCATTTTTAAATAATTTAATTGTTTGTAATTCTTCCTGCTAAATTCCCTCGTATTGGTATATTTGTATCATGAGCAGGATTACCCTTTTTGTTGATGTCATTTTGCCTTTGTCGGTTCCTAATTTGTACACCTACCGTGTGCCATTCGATTGGAACGAGTCGATTGCTATTGGGCAAAGGGTAGTGGTTCAATTTGGTCGTGGTAAATTATATTCCGCTCTAGTGCGTAGAATTCATGAAACGCCTCCTCAACAATATGCAGCAAAATACATAGAATCAATTTTGGATGATGCACCCATTGTAAATGAAAAACAATTTGCTTTGTGGGATTGGATGTCTAGCTACTATATGTGTACCATTGGTGAAGTAATGGTAGCAGCACTTCCTGGTGGTTTACGATTGTCGAGTGAAACAAAATTAATTTTAAATCAAGGTTATAAAGAGCAATTACCAAACATTGAATTAACTGATAAAGAATTTTTAATTCTTGATGCCCTTGAAATTCGAGAAGTACTTACGCTTAATGAAGTCTCTGATATCATCGAACAAAAAACGGTGTATCCAATAATAAAACTGTTAATTGAAAAAGGCATTGTCATTATTCAAGAAGAATTAAAAGAAAAATTCAAACCTAAAATAGAAACCTTTATTCGTCTTGCCGAGCAATTGGATAATGAAGAACAATTAAAACTGATTTTCGAAAGTTTAGAAAAAAAGGCAAGTAAACAATTGGATGTATTGATGGCGTATTTGAAGCTGTCGGATCGTTATTCGAAACAACCTAAAGATGTTAAGAAAAAAGATATTTTAAAATTAGTGGAAGGTGCCGAAGCATCCATTAAAGGTTTAGTAAAGAAAAATATTTTTGAGTTGTATGAAGGGGAAGTAGGACGATTAACAGCCTACGAAACCGAAAACAAAGTTTCACAGCTGAATGAAATTCAACAACAAGTTTTAGATTCCATCAATCACCAATTTGGAAATAGCACTTCTGGTAAAACAATCAAATCAGAAACAAAGGATGTTGTTTTATTGCATGGTGTAACCTCTAGTGGTAAAACCGAAATATATGTAAAGCTTATTGAGCAAGCATTAGCAGAAGGGAAACAAGTATTGTATTTGTTGCCTGAAATTGCCTTGACAACACAAATTATTAATCGATTAAAAAAATATTTTGGAGAAGCTGTTGGTGTTTATCATAGTAAATTCAATGAGAACGAACGGGTTGAAGTTTGGAAAAATGTTTTGAATACCGATGATAAAAAGGAAAAATCAAAAGTACAGTTAATTATTGGTGCTCGCTCTGCTTTGTTTTTACCTTTTAGTAATTTAGGATTAGTAATAGTTGATGAAGAGCATGACACATCCTTTAAGCAATACGATCCTGCACCTCGTTACAATGCACGTGATGCTGCTATTTATTTAGCACACCTTCATAAAACAAAAACATTATTAGGCTCAGCAACTCCAAGTGTCGAAAGTTATTTTAATGCACAGGAAGGGAAATATGGTTTTGCAGAAATGACCAAACGTTTTGGTGGAATCCAAATGCCTGAAATTTTAATCTCCGATGTAAAAGAAGCAGCCAAGAAGAAAATGATGAAGTCGCATTTTTCACCCATGTTGCTTGATCATATTTCATTAGCATTACAAAATAAGGAACAAGTTATTTTATTTCAAAACAGAAGAGGTTTTGCTCCTCAACTTGAATGTGATACTTGTGCTTGGGTACCTCAATGCAATAATTGTGATGTAAGTTTAACTTATCATAAAAACACCAATCAGTTGCGTTGTCATTATTGTGGATATTCAATTAAGCCGCCAACTAAATGCGGTGCTTGTGGTGATACTTCTATTAAGATGAAAGGTTTTGGTACCGAGAAAATAGAAGAAGAGTTAGCAGTGTTTTATCCTGCCGCTAAAATAGCGCGTATGGATTTAGATACCACACGCAGTAAGTTTGCCCATCAACATATTATTCAAGATTTTGAGGATGCTAAAATTGATATTTTGGTGGGAACGCAAATGGTAACCAAAGGATTGGATTTTGATAATGTAAGCATGGTTGGTATTTTAAATGCCGACAGTATGCTAAATTTCCCTGACTTTAGAGCATTTGAACGCAGTTACCAATTAATGGCTCAAGTATCGGGTAGAGCTGGTCGAAAAAACAAACGAGGGAAAGTAATTATCCAAACACAAAATCCAGATCATAGCATCATTCAAAATGTATGGAACAACGATTATTTGAGTATGTATACCAATCAGTTGCTCGATCGTAAAAATTTTAATTATCCTCCTTATTACAGATTGATTGAAATTACCATCATTCATAAAGATTTAGATTTGGTAAATGGTGCTTCCAAAAGTTTAGCTGACGATTTAAAACAACATTTTGCAAGCCGAATTTTAGGGCCGGAGTTCCCCTTGGTAGCCCGAATTCGAAATCTGTTTCATAAAAATATTTTATTAAAAATTGAACGTGATGCTTCTGTAGTGCAAGCAAAAAAAATTGTAAGTGATTTAATCGTCAATTTTAAAAATCAAAGTGCTTTCAAATCCATTCGAGTTCAAATAGATGTAGATCCAATGTAAAGGAGTCAATAGAAAAAATTTCTATTGACTCCTTTCGTTTAATTTATTTTTATGGTTAATGGACTTACATCGGCAGGTTTTCCATCCGCTCCAATTGCTTTAATATTTTCAAAATAGACTTTACTGTTTTTTCGTAATTTTTTGAAAATGGGTTTTAAACTTTCAATGGAACATCCTTTTACTGATGTTGTCCCGATTGTTCCATTTGCTTCGTAGGCCATGTCAAAGGATATAATTTTGCAAGTTCCTCCAAAATCAAAGTTTTCATAAAATCCTTGAAGCGTGTTTTGAACATCAAATTCCCCTTTACTCATTCTTCCTTCTCCAATGATTTCTCCAATTTTTGCAACTGGTTTAGGTAATCTTTTAATTCGGAAACTCATTACCCCCATATTCCTTTTTTCTCCATTGTCCATACTTGCTACCACTGTAATATTTACTTTCCCTTCAGAAGTTGGTTTTACAATGTATTTTCCATTGCCTTTATTGGTTAAAATTGCATTGCTTGCCGAAACGCTTAGTTTTTCAGTAGGAATACCCGGTACCGAAACAGAAATTGGATTGTCCATTCCTTTGTATACTACATCCATTTTTTCTGCAGCAACTGTTAATGCAGGTTTCGCAACAATGTATTCTGATTTAAAAGGGAAATTCATTTCTTTTCCTTTCGGTGAAACCATTTTTATGATTCCTGAATAACTTACAATTCCTTCTTTGCTTGTTTTAACAGCATACTTGCCCAATCCTTTGTCGGTTGTCACTTGGGTTGGAGTCCCTTCAAACGTTTTACTGCTCTCGTTGTAATTTCCAACCATAATTTCGGGATTCTTTGTTTTGCTGAATGCAGCCACAAATAAATCGGCTTTGTATTCTTCTCCCAATAAAACATAATTACTTTGTGGAATTACTTTAGCTGCAACAGTATCAAATTTTAAGTTGCCATCATCCACTTCTTTTAATAAATAATCTACCACAGTTGATTCAGCATTTTTTACATCGTTTTTTAATTTCGATAGAATAGTTAAGCTTGCCACCAATGGTCGGTGATAAAAATTATACATCTCCCAGTTTTCATTGTTTTCGCTGTTTTTGGGGTCATCTGTATTGATGTCAATTTTTACTTTTTCTCTGTCTTTCGTTTCAATATAGTTGCTGATTTTGTTTTTGTATTCACTTAACTTATTTTTTAATTCACGCGAAGCTCCCGCACTTCCATCTTCTGATTCACCATTTAGAATATTCGTAGGAGTGTCATAATTATCTTTACTTGCAATGTTTGCCATTTGAATGGTGTCCGCCACACTTGCTTCTATTCCATCTGTTTGTTGAATCAGTTGTTTTTGCAATTTGTCGATATACTGAAAAAGTTCATTTGCTCGCATTTTTACATCTTGTGCTTTTTGCCAATTAGGAGTCACTTTTACTGGGTCAACGGACTTGGCTAAATCAAATGAGGCATAGAGATTTTCATTTCTATCAGTAAAATTTTGATTTGTGTTTTGTAGTCCTTTATCCACTACAATAAAAGCATCTAAAATGTCTTTTGATACATTTAAGGCTAATAATGCGGTAAGTACTAAGTACATCATACCGATCATTTTTTGTCGAGGTGTTTCTTTTGATGAGGCCATAGCTGATTGTTGTTTGAGTTTATGCTATTCGGTTATTCCGAATTTGACTTCATAATGCAGCACAATAAAAAAAGATACAGGTACAAATAAAAAAAAGCGCAATGATATTTTGCGCTTTTTTTAAAATGACCTGAATTTAGTGTGTTATATAGGGATTTATTTAATTTATGTTTTTGGTAGTGATGTAATCATATATTCCCTGATAATAGGCTTTTGCAACTTCTTTGATTCGTTCATTCTTCATTTTGTCGCTTTCTTTATTCAAGGCTTTACATTCATTAATATTATCTTGATACAGCGTTTCTCCATATACAAGTGGTCCATGAATGTATCTGGTAAGCTGCAGATTGCGGCAGTAAACGCCTTTTTTCTCTGTTGTTAAACATCCTTCGCGTAAGTATTTTGCATCAGTTGGTCCTGCAGTTTTTACTTTCAACACCGTTTCAAATTGCTGGGTGACAGCACCACTAAGTAGTATCGACTCTTCAATGTCATTTGTAGCGATCATTCTTAAGAACTCTAATCGTTTTTCAGGTGAAGATAAATCTCCAGGCATAAATGCTCCACCAATAAAAGTCATATTGTAATTCTTTTGTCCTGGCGCTTTCCATCCGGTATTGGTTTCATCAACATTAAAATGAATAATAACCGTAAAGTCTGGGTTGAATGCATTGATAATATCTGCTCGTTCTGCAAGTTCAATGTCTTTGAAAAATAGGAATTTATTTCGTTTTGTAAATTTAGAACTGAGCATCAGGTTCTTTTTATCTGTTGACAATTTTCCAGATTTATGAAGTTCTTCTACTTTATTTTTATAGTCATCTTTTAACCAGTCATCAAATGTTTTTCCGAAGGCTGTATATCCATTTTTTTGTCGCGTTAAAAAAACACTTGCTCCATCTGCTTCTAGTTTTTCCTTTAATAGACTTGCTGTAGCATAGGTTAACATTCCTTCTGCAATTTTTATAGAATCAGGTAGTCCATTAATACTGTCTTTTTTAAATTGCAATGATTTCATCTCTAATTTACCAGTTTCAAAATCGCCAGCCATATGGCCAGGATCTATTGCTATCTTTAGTCCACTAAGTGGTTTAAGGTGATTGTAGCTTGATTCAGTGTTTGCTTTAATTGCTGTTGATTGAATACTGCCATGTTTTTTGGAACTAAAATAACTTGCTGTTTTTCCTTCTCGGATGCAAACATTAAATTCCGTTAATTGCTCCCATTTTATCTTGTATTCTACTGAGTCGTTTGCTTTGTGTGCGGGTGTTGCGTATATTTTTATACCTTCTTTGTCAATTTTGTAATAATTGAAAAGCATTTTTTCACGGTCTAAGTATTTTATTACTTTTTGGTTGTAATAATTAATTCGGTATTGATTGGTTGTATCTTGCGAATAGGCATTTAAAATAAATAAGAAAAGTAAAAGTGTGGTAAATTGATTTTTCATTGGTATAATCTGCTTTTTCTATTTTCAAAAATAAGAAATAATGTGGCCCAACTATTTTGATTAATTTTGTTTTATGAACATCAAAGGACTCATATTCGATTCGGAATTTACATTTAAGACATCTCGTAGTGGTGGTGCGGGTGGACAAAATGTAAATAAAGTATCTACAAAAGTAGAACTTGATTTTGATGTCGTTAATTCAGCTTTGTTAAGTGAAGAGCAAAAGGCTATTGTTTTAACTAAGCTCGCAAACAAAATTTCAAAAGAAGGTATTCTTCAAGTAATATCGCAAACGGAGCGAAATCAATTAGGCAATAAAGAAATAGTCATAAAGAAATTTTACGAATTAATGCACAATTGTTTTGTGGTTCAAAAAAAAAGAAGAGCTACAAAGCCTAGTCGTTCTGCAAAAGAAAAACGTTTAACATCAAAAAAACGTGATTCTGAAATTAAAAAAATGAGGAAGAAAGATTGGTAAATTTTAATTATACTGCTTTATCCATTTATTATACCTACCTTTGTTTTACTTACATGAATTAAACTACTCATTGTCATTTTATCGATACTCGATATTTTTCGTCTCTCAATGCTTTCGGAGTTAACAATCCCCAAAAATTAGAAGTTTAACCAGTAAAAAAAGAATTCCATTTCATCAGACCGGTGAATGTGAACCTTTTTAATTATATCCGGTCTATAAACTAATTACATATAGAATGTCATTTGAAAATTTAAATTTAATTGAGCCAATCCTTAAGGCTTTAAAAACTGAGGGCTACACAACTCCAACACCAATTCAAGCGCAAGCAATTCCATTGGTGTTACACAAACATGATTTACTTGCTTGTGCACAAACAGGTACTGGTAAAACAGCAGCATTTGCAATTCCTATTATTCAACTTTTAACAGAAGATAAAACGCCCACCCAAGGGAAAAAAGCAATTAAATGTTTGGTGCTTACACCAACACGTGAACTTGCAATTCAAATTGGAGAAAGTTTTGCAAACTACGGTAGAAATACAAATTTGAAATACAAAGTTATTTTTGGTGGTGTTAATCAATATTCACAAGTAGAATCTTTACGCTCGGGTGTGGATGTGTTAATTGCAACTCCAGGTCGTTTATTGGATTTAATGAATCAACGTCATGTAGATATATCAAACATTAAATTTTTTGTGTTGGATGAGGCCGATCGTATGTTAGATATGGGCTTTATTCATGATGTCAAAAAGGTGATTGCAAAATTACCTGCAAAACGTCAATCCTTATTTTTCTCCGCTACAATGCCTCCGGTTATTGTTAAGTTAGCAGATACTATTTTAGTTAATCCTTCAAAGGTGGAAGTAACTCCTGTTTCATCTACTGCGGAAAAAATTAATCAGGTTGTTTATTTTGTTGATAGAGAAAATAAAAAATCATTGTTGATTGATATTCTAAAGAATAACAAAATAGAACGAGTACTTGTTTTTACGCGTACCAAGCATGGTGCAGATAAAGTGGTGAAAGATTTAATAAAAGTTGGAATTCAAGCGCAAGCAATTCATGGAAACAAATCACAAAATGCACGTCAGAATGCATTAAATAATTTTAAATCCAAACTAACACGTGTGCTGGTTGCAACGGATATTGCAGCTCGTGGAATCGATATTGATGAATTGTCGCATGTTATCAATTATGAATTGCCAAACATTCCTGAATCATACGTTCATCGCATTGGAAGAACAGGTAGAGCAGGAGCAAGCGGAATCGCAATTGCTTTTTGTGATGCCGAAGAAAAAGAATACTTGAGAGATATTCAGAAGTTGATTGGTAAAACAATTCCTGTAAATGATGATCATGCGTATGAATTAAAAAATCATACTGTAGTTAAAACACCGCAAAAACAACAACAACGCAGAGGTGGTTCTTCACAAAGAAATCCTTCCCGTGGACCAAGCACCGGTAATTCTTCTTCAAGAGGTCATGGGAAACCACGTTCTTCTAATAGAACAGAATCAAGTGCTTCACAAAAACCAAGTAGTGGAAATCGTGAACAAGCACGATCAACAGAAGGCTCTAAACCAAAGAAAAAATGGTTTGGTGCTGAAAGAAGATCTTCGTAGGTTTAACCTAATCGTTTTATGATTTCATTCCAAATGGAATCGTTTGGAGGAGGAGCAATAATGCTGACCAACTCTTTTTTAACGGGATGAATAAATTCAATTTTGCGAGCATGCAAATGTATGCTCGCATCTTTATTTGTTCTGTCAAAACCGTATTTAATATCTCCTTTTATTGGACATTTTATTGTGGATAGCTGCACTCTTATTTGGTGATGTCTACCAGTATGTGGTGTAATCTCTAATAGGTGATAATTGTCTAAGCTTAAAATTAATTCGTAATCTAACTCCGAACGCAAAGCGCCTTGTTGCTCTTTTTCATAGGCACGCGACATATTTTTGGCTTCATTCTTTTTAAGGTAATGAATAAGTTTGCCTTTGATATTTTGTGGCTTGTTTTTAACAACTGCCCAATAGGTTTTTTGAATATCCTTCGTCTGGAACATTTGATTTAATCGTGCCAACGCTTTACTTGTTTTGGCAAATAAAACAATTCCACTAACAGGACGATCGATTCTATGAACGGTTCCTACAAACACTTCACCTGGCTTGTGATATTTTTCCTTGATGTATTGTTTTACAAATTCACTCAAAGGGGTATCGCCAGTTTTATCTCCTTGAACGATGTCGGAAGGACGCTTGTTTACTGCAATGATGTGATTATCTTCGTAAAGTACTTCTATGTTTGAGCTCATTTGAATTCTCTAATTCCTAATTAGTACTGTTCATTCGAATTTGGAAAATCCTTTGATTTCACATCCTGAATATAATTCCCTACTGCCTTATTGATTTCTTCGTAGAGGTTTAGATAGCGTCTTAAGAAGCGGGGATTAAATTCATGTGTCAAGCCTACCATATCATGGAAAACCAATACTTGACCATCTACACCACCTCCAGCACCTATTCCTATAACTGGTATTTGTAATTCCTTAGCCACTTGTTCAGCTAATTTTGCAGGTATTTTTTCAAGCACCAATGCAAAACAACCTGCTTTTTCTAATGCATGCGCATCTTCTAATAGTTTTTTTGCTTCTGCTTCTTCTTTTGCACGTACATTATAGGTTCCAAACTTATAAATACTTTGAGGCGTTAATCCTAAATGCCCCATTACTGGTATTCCAGCCGTTAAAATACGTTGAATAGACTCTGTAACTTCCAATCCACCTTCTAATTTTACAGCATGAGCACCGCTTTCTTTCATTATTTTAATAGAAGAATTTAAGGCTTCTTTTGAATTGCCTTGGTACGATCCAAATGGTAAATCCACGATAATTAATGCTCTATCTACTGCTCGAACCACCGATGAGGCATGGTAAATCATTTGGTCGAGCGTTATTGGTAATGTAGTTTCATGACCAGCCATAACGTTCGATGCACTATCACCTACCAAAATAACGTCAATTCCTGCATGGTCAACAATTTTAGCCATGGTATAATCATACGCAGTAAGCATTGCAATTTTTTCACCACCGCGTTTCATTTCTAATAAAACATTCGTGGTTACCTTTTTTATCTCCTTATGTACCGACATCGTTAATCTGATTTAGTTATTATTTGTGAAAGTTTCAATTGGAGTGATGTTTAGCGGCTTATTCGCTTGCTACACAAGAATTCAATTTTCTTTCTGAATTTTGGTCTTTTATTTTTACAAAACTACAAATACTTTCCAATACAACCGTTTATTTGTAAAAACTGCCGTTTAGAGAATTTTGTGTCAAAAAATGAAATTTATCGTTACATTTGTTACTCTAAAAACAAAATGAAAGTGAAAAAGAATTTATTATACTTATTTGCCGCTACAATTACGCTTTTTTCTGCTTGTAGTACCGACTTAGATGTTAATGGCGAATGGAAAGAAACAATGGTTGTATATGGTTTATTGGATCAAGCACAACCAAAACAATACATTAAAATAAACAAGGCTTTCTTGGGCGAAGGAAATGCCTTGGAATATGCACAAATCAAAGATTCTGTTCAATATGTGAACAGCTTGGTTGTTAAATTGAAGCGTGTTTCTGATGGAACGGAATATACTTTAAGTCCAGATGCTACAAAACCAAAAGATGCTGGAACTTTCTTTTCTACGGATCAAGCAAATGCCATTTATTCAGCAGCAGTGCCAATTGTAACTACAAGCCAATACCAACTTATTATCAGAAATTCAGAAACTGGTGAAGAGGTGACCTCACAAACTCCAATAGTTAATGATTTTACCTATTCTAAGCCTCCAGCATCTTCTACTTCCTTCTATTTTATTGTTCCTAGCAGCGACAATTACCGTTTTTATGTAGAATGGTCAAGTGCAAAAAATGCAAGATTATACCAAATGGTGGTTCGTTTCAATTATATTGATTCTACCGTTACTGGTAATGATACAACCTATTTAGACTGGATTTTCCCAGTTAAAAAAACAAATGGATTATCAGGTGGTGAACTGTTGAGTTATGATTTTAGAGGTCATGATTATCTTCAATACATCGGTAATAAGTTGTGTAACTCTTGTACACAACCAACCGATTTGATTGCTCGTAGAGCATTAAAAACGGAATTGTTAATGTATTCTGCAGCCGATGATTTAAGTACTTTTATTGATGTAAATAAACCTTCAACAGGTATTATCCAAACAAAGCCTGAATTTACGAATATTAACAATGGATTAGGAATCTTTTCTGCTCGATATAGTAAGGCTCCTTATAGCCGTGTTCTTGAGAAAAACACCCTTGATTCCCTTGCTTGTGGAAGATATACGAAAAGGCTGAAGTTTTTGAACTTTGCCAACGCATTACCGGCATGCCCTTAAATTCTGTCGGATTGTCATAAAAAATGAGCGTCATAACAAGTTATGACGCTTTTTTTATGCCATAATTACTAAAAAATGCTCTGGCATAATCATTGAAAACAGGGTAACCGTATTATAAAATTGTAACAACTTAAACCCAATATAATCATGAGTAAAATAATCGGAATCGACTTAGGAACTACAAACTCTTGCGTTTCAGTAATGGAAGGAAATGAGCCTGTTGTAATTCCCAATAGCGAAGGAAAGCGCACAACGCCTTCAATTGTAGCATTTGTTGAGAATGGTGAACGTAAAGTAGGAGATCCTGCAAAACGTCAAGCAATTACAAATCCAACAAAAACTATTTCATCTATTAAACGTTTTATGGGAATTAGTTTTGACGAAGCTCAAAAAGAAATTTCCCGTATGCCTTACCAAGTGGTTAAAGGAGATAATAACACACCACGTGTTCAAATTGATGATCGTAAATATTCTGCACAAGAAATTTCAGCTATCATTTTGCAAAAAATGAAAAAAACTGCTGAAGATTATTTAGGTCATGAAGTTTCTGAAGCCGTAATTACCGTTCCTGCTTATTTTAACGATGCACAACGTCAGGCTACAAAAGAAGCAGGTGAAATTGCTGGTTTAAAAGTAAAACGTATCATCAATGAACCTACAGCAGCTGCATTAGCTTATGGATTAGATAAAAAGAACAGCGACATGAAAATTGTTGTGTTCGATTGTGGTGGTGGTACGCATGACGTTTCCGTTCTTGAATTAGGTGACGGTGTATTTGAGGTAAAATCTACTGATGGTGATACACACTTAGGTGGTGATGATTTTGACCACAAAATTATTGAATGGTTGGTAGCTGAATTTAAAGCCGAAAACGGTGGATTGGATTTATCAAAAGATCCAATGGCATTGCAACGCTTAAAAGAAGCAGCTGAAAAAGCAAAAATTGAATTGTCAAGCACGACATCAAGTGAAATCAACTTGCCTTACATTATGCCAGTTGACGGTATTCCAAAACATTTGGTTCGTACCTTAACTCGTGCAAAATTTGAACAATTAGTTGACGATTTGATTAAACGTACTATCGCACCTTGTCAATCAGCATTGAAAAATGCAGGTTTAACAACTAGTGATATCAATGAAATCATTTTAGTTGGAGGATCTACACGTATCCCTGCAATTGTTGACGCAGTTCAAAAATTCTTTGGAAAAGCGCCTTCAAAAGGTGTTAATCCAGATGAGGTTGTTGCAATTGGTGCAGCCATTCAAGGTGGTGTATTAACTGGAGAAGTAAAAGATGTATTGTTGTTAGATGTTACCCCACTTTCATTAGGAATTGAAACTATGGGTGGTGTTTTCACGAAGTTGATTGAATCGAACACAACAATACCTACTAAAAAATCAGAAACATTCTCTACTGCTAGCGATAACCAACCAAGTGTACAATTACATGTATTGCAAGGTGAGCGTCCAATGGCAAAAGATAACCGTACAATTGGGCAGTTTAATTTAGATGGCATTATGCCAGCTCCTCGTGGTGTTCCTCAAATTGAAGTAACATTTGATATTGATGCAAATGGTATCGTTCAAGTGTCTGCTAAAGACAAAGCTACTGGTAAATCTCAACAAATTAGAATTGAAGCTGGTAGCGGATTATCTAAAGAAGAGATTGAAAAAATGAAACGTGAAGCAGAAGCAAATGCTGAATCAGATAAAAAAGCAAAAGAAGAAGTTGAAAAAATCAATGCTGCCGATTCAATGGTATTCCAAACTGAAAAACAGTTAAAAGAGTATGGAGATAAATTACCTGCAGAGAAAAAATCAGCTATAGAAGAAGCTTTAACAGGCCTTAAAACGGCCCATGCTTCTAAAGATTTAGCAGGAATCGATGCCTCAATGGAAAAATTAAATGCTGCATGGCAAGCTGCTTCTCAAGATATGTACAATGCGCAGCAACAAGCTGGAAACCCTCAAGGTGATGCTGGTGCTAATGCAAACGCAAATGGAGCATCTGATGCAGAAGTAACAGATGTTGACTTTGAAGAAGTAAAAGACGACAAAAAGTAATCTTTGAATAGTATGATGAAGATCAGGTGAAATTTATTTTGCCTGATCTTTTTTTTTTAATAATTTGGCTTATGGATACTAAAAAACTAGTTGATAAGCTTACTGCTAATATTGCACTTCGGTCAACACTTTTGTTTTTTATTTTTGGTGTTACCTGGATTCTTACAAGTGATACACTCCTCGGAAAAATATCAACCTCATTACAGCTTTCAATCTCTTCTGTTACCTTTTTAAATAGTATCAAAGGGGTTTTCTTTATTCTTGTTACTTCTGTTCTTATTTATTTTTCATTGAAACGAAGTTTAAGAAAAATCGAAAAGTCGCAAAGAGAATATAAGGACCTTTTTTACGGCAACCCTGCACCTATGTTTATTTTTGATTATAAGAAGTTGCATTTTTTAGCAGTCAATAATGCAGCAATAACTAAATACGGATTTTCAAAAGGGGAATTTGGAAAAATGAATATTTTGGATATTCGGCCGGAAGAAGATTTTGATAAGGCTAAATCAGTAATTGAGGACAACGTTCAAGAGTTTGATGATAAAGGATTTTGGCGCCATAAAAAAAAGACGGGGGAAATATTTTGGGTGCATGTGTTTAGCCATATCACCCATTTTGATGGCGTTGATGCACGCTTGATTTTGGCTTATGATATTAATGAACAGCAAATAGCGAAGGAAAAAGTTCGTCAACAAAACCAAGTATTGAGAGAAATTGCAAGGGTGCAATCTCACCAAATGCGTGCTCCAGTTGCTACCATATTAGGGTTAAATAGTGTTATTGATTATACAAATTTTTCGAATCCTTCTAATTATGAAGTTTTGGAAAAGCTAAATGTTTCAGTGCGACAGCTAGATTTAATGATTAAAGATATTGTAAGATCTACAGAAGGATTGGATTTGGAATTAACCAAGTCCTAAAAATAATTCAATAAAGGATATTTTATTGTTACTTTTGAAGTATAAAAATTAGTTATTGAATGAAACAATTTAAGTCAACACTCCTTTTCTTTTTTATCCTTTCCATTACATTTGCCCAAATTCCAGCTGGTTATTATAATTCTGCTCAAGGATTAACAGGTGCTCCATTAAAATTAGCATTGCATAACAT